>DAISLG010000036.1:0-11758 GCA_036820565.1 Gaiellaceae bacterium
GAACGCCGCCGACTGGAGCAGCACGAAGACGAACTGGAACGCCGTGTAGCCGCCCTTGAAGTCGAAGCCGGGAACGTGCCGGAGCCGCGAGAGGCCGCCCGCGAACGCGAGGAAGTTCATCAGCGGGAAGAGCATCGGCGGGAAGAAGAGCGACGGGTTCTTGACGAGGATCGTCATCTGCCTGCGCGCGAGGCCCAAGGTGACGGAGACGAAGCTCACGTGCGCGCCATCCGGAACCTGAGCGCCCGTCCGGAGAGCCCGAGCGCAACAAAAATCACCGCGAGCGCGACGCCGAAGCCGAGGAGGAGCGCCTGCGCGTCCCAGCCCGTGATCACGAGCGTGCGCATCCCCTCGATCATGTACGAGACGGGGTTCAGCGTCGCGACGTCGCGGAACCACGTCACCTCGATCAGGTTCCGCGGCAGGTTCATCGACGAGATGAACGTGAAGAAGAAGAGCAGCGGGAACTGCGACTGGACGGCCTCGCCGGAGCCGGTGCGGAGCGCCATCCAGACGCCGATCGAGGCGAAGCCCACGCAGATCAGGATCGCGAGCAGGAGCAGCACCACGATCCCGCCGATGCCCGTCTCGAAGCGCACCCCGAAAGCGAGGCCGACGCCGAGGAAGAGGAACGCCTGGATCGTGCCCAGGCTGACTGCGCCGGCGACCTGGCCGAGCAGGAGCGCCGTCCCGCGCAGCGGCGTCAGCGCGAGTCGGTTGAGGAAGCCGGTGTCGATGTCCCGTGCCAGGTCCGTGCCCGCGATCCCCGCGCCGAAGAGCCCGCCCTGGAGGAACGCGAACGGCAGGAAGAAGTCGAGGAACGACTTCGTCGGAAAGCCGGGGAGGTGCGTCGCGGCGCGGAGGCCGTTCGAGTTCACCGCCATCAGCATCAGCGGGAACGTGAGCGGCGGGATCACGACGCCCGGCTGGCGCAGCGTCCGCCAGACGGAGCGGCGCGCGACCTGTGCGATCTGGCGGAGCAGCGTCACCGGCGGGCGGGCTCGTCCTCGGCCTCGGGCGCGCCCTCCTCGTCGGCCCCCTCGAGCCGGTGCCCGGTCTTCGCGAGGAAGACGTCGTCGAGCGACGGAGCATGCAGCTGGAGGTGCTCGACCTCGACGCCCTTCGCGTCGAGCGCGCGCACGACGTCGGCGAGGTCGCCCTCGTTCAGGCGCACCGCGGCCCCGCCGGGCCGCGCCTCCATCCGCTCGCCGAAGCGGTCGAGCACGGCGACGAGCTCCTCCATCTGCGCCGGATCCTTGGGCGTCGCCTCGACGGTCGGCTTGCGGATCTCCGCCTTCAGCGAAGCGGGTGTGCCCTCGGCGACGATCCGCCCGCGGTCGATGATCCCCACCCGGTCCGCGAGCACATCGGCCTCCTCGAGGTACTGGGTGGTCAGGAAGACGGTCACGCCCTCCTCCTTCGCGAGCCGCCCCACCTCGACCCAGAGCGCCGAGCGGCTCTGCGGGTCGAGCCCGGTCGTCGGCTCGTCGAGGAACAGGATCGCCGGCTCGTGGATCAGCGCGAGCGCGAGGTCGAGGCGGCGCTTCATCCCGCCGGAGTAGCCGCGCACCTTGCGGTCGGCCGCCTCGGTCAGGCCGACGCGCTCGAGCAGCGCCTGGGAGCGATCGCGGCGCGCCCGGCCGCGAATCCCGTGGAGGGCGGCCTGCATGTGCAGGTGCTCGCGCCCGGTCAGGAACGGGTCGAGCGCCGCCTCCTGGAGCGCCGCTCCGATCGAGGCGCGCACCTTCGGGCCCTCGGAGACGACGTCGAAGCCGGCGACGCGAGCGCGGCCCGAGGTGGGCGGGAGCAGCGTCGTCAGCATGTGCACGGTCGTCGATTTGCCCGCCCCGTTGGGGCCGAGAAAGCCGTAGATCTCGCCCGGCGCGATCGCCAGATCGATGCCGTCGACGGCGCGCGGGCCCTTCTTGAACTCGCGGACGAGCGCCTCGACCTCTATACCTCTCTGTGCGGCGGCCACTGTCCAAGGCTACCTCCGGCAGATATACTTGCGGTGTCAATGAAAACCCAGACCATCCGTACCTCCGTCTTCGATGCCTGGATCAACTTCCTGCGGTCGCACTCGGCCGTGACCAGGCAGCTGAACGCCGACCTCGTCAACGCGCACGGGCTGACGATCAACGACTACGAGGTCCTGCTCTTCCTGCGCCGCGCACCGAACCGGATGATGCGCCGGGTGGATCTCGCGGAGAGCGTCCTGCTCACGGCCTCGGGGATCACCCGGCTGCTCGAGGGCCTCGAGCGCCAGGGCCTCGTCGAGAAGGTGCGGTGCGAGTCGGATGGCCGCGTCTCCTACGCGTGCCTCACCGACGCGGGCGAGGCGAAGCTCGAGGAGGCGTCGAGCACGCATCGCGCGGGTGTCGACGCGCTCTTCGCCGAGCGCTACACCGACGACGAGCTCGCGACGCTCGCCGAGCTCCTCGGCCGCCTGCCGCTCGCCGGCGGCAGCTGCGACGACTGAGTCAGGAGCTAGTGCACCGGGTCGGCCGCGCCGCGTAGGTCCTGTGCGAGCCGCCGGAACGGGCCGTCGGCCGCGAGCAGCTCGCCCTCGGTGCCGCGCTCGACGATCCGGCCGTGCTCGACGACGAGGATCTCGTCCGCGCGGCGGACGGTCGCCAGCCGGTGGGCGATGATGATCGAGGTGCGGCCGTGCAGGAGCCGGTCGAGCGCGCGCTCGATCAGCACCTCGGTGGGGCGGTCGATGTTCGAGGTCGCCTCGTCGAGGATCAGGATGCGCGGGTCGGCCAGCAGCGCGCGGGCGATCGAGATCAGCTGCCGTTCGCCGGCGGACAGGCCCGCGCCGCCCTCGCGCACCTCGTGCAGCAGGCCCTGCTCGAACCGGCGCGCGATCCGGTCGACGCCGATCGCTGCCGCGGTCTCCGCCACCTCGGCGTCCGTCGCCTCGGGTCGCGCGAAGCGGATGTTGTCGGCGATCGTGCCGGCGAACAGGAACGGATCCTGGAGGACGACGCCGAGCTGGCGCCGGTAGCCGCGCAGCTCGACGTCGCGCAGGTCGTGGCCGTCGATGCGGATCGCGCCCTCGTCCGGGTCGTAGAAGCGGCCGATCAGCTTCGCGAGCGTCGACTTGCCGTGACCGGTGTGGCCGACGAGCGCGATCGTCCCGCCCGCGGGGATCTCGAGCCGGACCTCGTGCAGGACCGGCGTCTCGCCGTAGGCGAAGGTCACCCGGTCGATCTCGATGTGCCCCTCGACGCGCCCGAGCCGGGTCGCGCCCGGGCGGTCGGAGATATCCGGTTCGGTGTCGAGCACGGTCGAGATCTTCTCCATCGCGGCACCGGCCGACTGCACCTGGCCGTAGAGGTCGGAGAGCTCCTGGAGCGGCTGGAAGACGAGGTTCAGGAAGAAGACCGCGGTCAGCAGGGTGCCGACGGTCAGCGAGCCGGTGTGGTGGAGCCGCGCGCCGACGGCGATCACGGAGATCATCGCGATCGCGCCGAGGAGCTCGATCCCTGGGAAGAAGAGCGAGTTCAGCCACTGCGCGAACACGTTCGTCTTCAGGTTGGCTTCGTTGACGCCGTCGAACTCGCGCTGGAACTGCCGCTCGCGGTTGAACGCCTGGATCACGGCCATCCCCGAGACCGACTCGGCGACCTGCGCCGTCATCGTCGAGATCGTGTTCCGCACCTCGAGGAAGGCGGCATGCGAGCGCACCTGGAACCAGCGGGTGAGGAGGAGCGCCGGCGGCAGGATCACGAACGCGACGAGCCCCAGTCGCCAGTCGAGGATGAAGAGGCCGATCACCGCCGCGATCAGCGTCAGCGTGTTCGAGACGAGCGTCGTCAGCCCCTGTGAGAGGACGTCGGAGAGCGCGTCCACGTCGCTCGTCAGCCGCGCGATGATCCAGCCGGCCCGCTGCTGCGAGAAGTAGCGCAGCGACAGGGAGGTGAGGTGCTCGAACAGATCCTCGCGCAGCGCGAGCACGATCCCCTGGCCGACGCCCGCAAGCCCGCGGATCATCCACGAGGTCAGCACCCACGCTGCCGCGTTGATCGCGAGGTACGCGCCGACGTCGCCCGCGAGCCGAGTCGAGTCGTGCCCGAGCATCCCGTTGTCGATCGCGTCCTTGACGAGCAGCAGCCCGAGCACGGGGCCCGATGACGCCGCGACCGCGATCGCGCCGAGGAAGGCGACGCGCGCCCAGCGGCCGCGCAGGTAGCGGCCGAGGCGGCTCAGCCCGGTGCGCTTTCTAGGCGGCACGGGCTTCGTCTCCGAACAGGCGGGCGAAGGCACCGTCGCCGGCGAGGAGCTCGGCAGGAGGCCCGTCCTCGACGATCGCGCCGTCGACGATCACGACCGCCCGGTCGGCGACCTGGACGGTCGAGAGCCGCTGGGTCGCGACGAGCACCGTGCGCCCGGCGACCGCGGGGCGGAGGTTGTCGACGAGCAGGCGCTCGGTCTCGGTGTCGACTGCGGAGAGGGGGTCGTCGAGCACGATCACACGCGCGCCCGCGATCAGTGCGCGCGCGAGGGCGACCCGCTGGCGCTGGCCGCCGGAGAGGTTGACGCCGCGCTCCCCGATCAGCGTGTCGTAGCCGTGGGGGAGGTCGTCGACGAACTCGGCGACGCCCGCGGCCTCGCACGCGGCGAGCACCTCGTCCCAGGGCGCCTCCGGGCGCGCCGCGGTGAGGTTGTCGCGGAGCAGGATCGAGAAGAGGATCGGCCGCTGCGTCACGATCGCGACCGCGGAGCGCACCTCCGCGATCGGCACGTCACGGACGTCGACCCCCCCGAGCAGGACGCGGCCCGCGGTCGGGTCGTAGAAGCGCGGCAGCAGGTTCATCAGCGACGTCTTGCCGACGCCGGTCGGCCCGCAGACGGCGACGATCTGCCCCGGCTCGATCTCGAGCTCGAGCCCGCTCAGCACCTCGGCGCCGGATGCGTACGAGAAGCGCACGCCGTCGAAGCGCACGTCGAGCGGGCCCGCCGGCAGCGCGCGCGGCTCCGCGGGCTCCGGGATCGTGTCGATCCCCTCCAGCCAGGCGAAGCTTCTCGACGCCGACGCGGTCGCGCGCTGGCCGAGGTTGATGATCCAGCCGAGCGCCTCGAGCGGCCAGACGAGCTGCAAGAGGAGCGAGTAGAAGAGGTAGAACTCGCCGATCGTCAGGTGGCCCCCGATCACCTCGCGGCCGCCGAGGAAGACGACGACGGCGATCGAGAGGGTCGGCAGGAAGAGCAGCCCGGGGAGGTAGTGCGCCTCGACGGTCGCCTGGCGCAGGACGCCGTCGCGCACGGCCTCGGCCTTCTCGGCGAAGCGCGCGCGCACGTCGTCCTCGCGGCCGAAGGCCTGCACCATCTCGATCCCGACGACGGCCTCGTCGGAGGCCTCGGTCACGTTCGCCTTCAGCTGCTGCACCTCGCGCGAGATCGGCATCACCTTGCGCGCGAAGGCCCAGGCGAGCAGGCCGACGAGGGGCATCGCGATCCCGGCGTAGAGCGTCAGCAGCGGGTTGACGAGCGCGAGCGCGACGGCGACGCCGACGATCATCATCACGCTCTGGGCGCCCTGCACCATCCCCCAGCCGATGAAGTAGCGGATCGGGTAGAGGTCGTTCGTCGCGCGCGAGACGACCTGGCCGGTCGCGTGACGGTCGTAGAACGCGCGCGGGTAGCGGAGATAGGCCTGGTAGAGGAGCTCGCGCATCCGCGCCTCGATGCGGATGCCGACGCGTGCGGTCGCGTACCGGCGCGTGAAGTTCGTCCCGAAACGCAGGGCCGCGAGCACGAGCACGGCCGCGAGATAGGGCCAGAGCGAGGTGCTCTTCCCGTGCACCGGGCGGATCGAGTCGTCGATCGCGTAGCGGATCAGGATCGGGATCGCGAGCGCGAGCCCCGTCGTCGCGAGCGCGCACGCGAGCCCGAGCGAGACGAGCCGCCATTCGCGGCGCCAGAGCCCGAGCAGCCGGCGGAGCGTCGGCCAGAGCTCGTAATCGGGAGGGTCGACGTTCACCATCGCACGCTACCAACGTGCGAGGATCGTCCGGTGAGCTTCGACGGGAGCCAGATCCAGAACGCGATCTACATCTCCGGCGAGCCGCCGGGGCCGGTCGCGCCGGAGGACTGGGAGCAGGCCGCGCGCGAGCAACTCGACGAGGGCGCCTTCGGCTACATCGCGGGCGGCGCCGGCGGCGAGTCGACGATGCGCGCGAACCTGGCGGCGTTCGACCGCTGGCGGCTGCGGCCGCGGATGCTCGCGTCGAACAAGGAGCGGGACATCTCGGTGACGGTCCTCGGCACGACGTCGCCGGCCCCGTTCTTCCTCGCGCCGGTCGGCGTGCTCTCGATCGCCCACCCGGACGGTGAGGTCGCGGCGGCGAAGGCGGCGGCCGCGGAAGGCATCCCGTACATCCTCTCGAGCGCCGCGACGCACTCGATCGAGGAGATCGCCGAGGCGATGGGCGACGCGCCGCGCTGGTTCCAGCTCTACTGGGTCAACGATCGGGAGATCTGCTCGAGCTTCGTCAGCCGCGCCGAAGCCGCCGGGTACGCCGCGATCGTCGTCACGCTCGACACGCTCACGCTCGGCTGGCGCCCTCGCGACCTGCGCGCCGCCTACCTGCCGTTCATCAAGGGCGAGGGCTGCGGCCAGTACTTCACCGACCCCGTCTTCCTGAGCCGACTCGCGAAGCCGCCCGAGGAGGACCTGCTGACCGCGGCCGCGACGATGCTCGCGACGTTCCCGAACCTCGGCCTCTCCTGGGACGACATCGCCTGGCTGCGTGGGCAGACCGAGCTGCCGCTGCTCGTCAAGGGCGTGCTCACCGCCGAGGACGCCGTCCGCGCGCGCGAGCGCGGGATCGACGGGATCTGCGTCTCGAACCACGGCGGCCGCCAGGTCGACGGCGCGGTCGCCTCGCTCGACGCGCTCGTGGAGATCCGCGACGAGGTCGGCGCGGGCTACCCGCTCTTCGTCGACGGCGGCATCCGGCGCGGCGCTGACGTGCTCAAGGCGCTCGCGCTCGGCGCCGACGCCGTGCTGGTCGGCCGCCCGTACGCCTACGGCCTCGCGGTCGCCGGGCAGGCAGGCGTCGAGACGGTGATCCGGAACCTGATGGCGGAGACCGACCTGACGCTCGCGCTCCTCGGCGGGCACGCGGCGCGCGACCTCGACCGGTCATGGATCGCGGCGTCGTCGTAACCGCCCCGGGCGCCGCGGCGCTCGAGGAGATCCGCGTCGAGCCCCCGGGGCCGGGCGAGGTCGCGGTCCGAATCGAGGCGACCGGGGTCTGCCACTCCGACCTGCACGTGCTCGAGACGGGCTGGGCGCACCGGCTGCCGGTGCTGCTCGGCCACGAGGGCGCCGGGGTCGTCGAGGAGGCCGGCGAGGGAGTCGAGCTCGCCGAGGGCGACCGGGTCGTGCTCGGCTGGCGCGCGGCGTGCGGACGGTGTGAGTGGTGCGGGCGCGGGCTGCCGCGGCTGTGCAACCGCACGCCGGGCGCGAAGAAGGTCAAGCGCGCGGACGGCTCGCCGCTCTCGCAGACGCTCAAGACGGGGACGTTCGCGACGCGGACGGTCGTCCCGGCGGCCGCGGCGGTGCGCATCCCGGACGCGCTGCCCGCCGAGCAGGCGTGCCTGATCGGCTGCTGCGTCGCGACGGGCGTCGGCTCGGTGCTCGAGACGGCGAAGGTCTGGCCGGGCGCGCGGGTGGCGGTGATCGGCTGTGGCGCGGTCGGCCTCTCGGTGATCCAGGGCGCACGGCTCGCCCAGGCGGCCGAGATCCACGCGATCGATCTCGACGAGCGGAAGCTCGAGCTCGCGCGCCGCTTCGGAGCGACGCATACGGGCGCGCCCGAGCAAGTGGACTTCGCGTTCGACGTCGTCGGCCGCGGCGAGACGCTCGAGCTCGCGGTCTCGCTGCTCGGCCACGCGGGCACCGCCGTGCTGATCGGGATCCAGGGCGGCGAGGCCCGGTTCGCGACGTCCGACCTCTTCAACCGCCGCGCGCGGATCCTCGTCTCGCACGGCGGCGACCACCTCCCCGCCGAGGACTTTCCGCGCCTCGCGCAGTGGGCGCTCGAGGGCAAGCTCGACCTCGCGGGCATGGTCACGCGCACCGCGCCGCTGGAGGAGTGGGAGGAGGCGTTCGAGAAGATGAAGGACGGCGACGTGATCAGGACGGTGCTGCGCCCGTGACCGCGCTGGAGCGGATGCAGGCGGTCGTGCGCGGCGAGCTGCCGCCGCCGAACGTCTCGAAGCTGCTCGGCTTCCGCATGGTCGAGATCGAGCCGGGCCGGTCGAAGTTCGAGTTCGAGGCGACCGAGGAGCACTCGAGCCCGCCGGGGTCGCTCCACGGCGGCGTCCTCTGCGACGTCGCCGACGCCGCGATGGGGACGGCCTACCTCGCCGGGCTCGAGGAGGGGGAGTCGTTCGTGACGCTCGAGCTGAAAATCAACTTCCTCCGGCCGTTCTGGACGGGGAAGCTCTTCGCGGCAGGGACCGTCGTCAATCGCGGGCGCACGATCGGGCTCGCCGAGTGCGAGGTGACCGACGAGCGGGGCCGCCTCATCGCCAAGGCGACGAGCACCTGCATGACGTTGCGTGGCGAGCGAGGGAACGACTAGGCTCGTCCTCGTGGATTTGCGCGACACCCCGGAGGAAGCCGCCTTTCGCGCCGAGCTCCGCGCGTGGATCGGGCACAACCTGCCCGAGGAGCAGCGCGGGCAGCGTGGTGGAGCGGGTCGCTTCGAGGCCGCCGGCAAGGACTGGAGCCGCAAGCTCTACGACGCGGGCTACGCCGGCCTGACCTGGCCGAAGGAGTACGGCGGAGCGGAGGCCCCGTACTCGCACCAGGCGATCTTCCTCGAGGAGATGGCCCGCGCGGAGGCCCCGACCCACATCGGCGTGATCGGGCTCGGCATGGCCGGCCCGACGATCATCGTCCACGGCACCGCCGAGCAGAAGTCGCGCTACCTCGACAAGATCCTCTCGGCCGAGGAGATCTGGTGCCAGGGCTTTTCCGAGCCGGACGCGGGCTCCGACCTCGCCGCCGCGCGCACGCGCGCAGAGGACCGGGGCGACCACTGGCTCGTCAACGGCCAGAAGGTCTGGTCGTCGTTCGCGCACATCGCCGACTGGTGCATCCTCGTCACCCAGACCGATCCGGACGCGCCGAAGTACCGGAACCTGACCTACCTGGTCGTCGACATGCACTCGCCCGGCGTCGAGGTGCGGCCGCTGCGCCAGATCACGGGCGAGGCCGAGTTCAACGAGATCTTCTTCAGCGACGTCGAGGTGCCGAAGGAGAACACCCTCGGCGAGGTCGGCCAGGGCTGGCAGGTCGCGATGACGACGCTCCTGCACGAGCGCGGCACGCTCGGCTTCGCGCTGACCGCGGCGCTCGACGTCGCGGTGCGGAAAGTGATCGCGCTCGCCGCCGAGCAGGGCGCGACCGAGGAGCAGCGCTCGCGGATCGCGCGCGAGTGGATCGAGCTCCAGGCGGTCAAGTACACGAACTACCGTGCGCTCACCTCGCTGATGAAGACCGGGATCCCCGGCCCGGAGGGCTCGGTCGCGAAGCTCGTGTGGTCGGAGAACAACCAGCGGTTGACGAAGCTCGCGCTCGAATTGCTCGGTCCCGAGGCGCAGGTCGTGAACGGGAACGGCTACTGGCAGCACCAGCAGCTGCGCAGCCGCGGCAACACGATCGAGGCCGGTAGCTCCGAGATCCTCCGCAACATCATCGCCGAGCGTGTCCTCGGCCTCCCGAGGTCGAGGTAGTGGGTCTCCCGGCGAGACATACCGGCGCCCGACCCGCGATCACGCTGCGCGATGCGGCGTCCTCAGTCGCGCCCATAGCTTCAGCTATGAGCGCTCCCTGCGTCCTTGCCTCGCTTGGTGCTCACGACCCGGACATCCGGCAATCTCACCGGAAGACCCACTGATGGACTTCTCCTTCACCGCAGAGCAGGACGAGCTCCGCCGCGAGGCGCGCGCGTTCCTCGAGGCCAATCCGGCGCCGTCTTTCGAGCAGCTCGCCGAGCTCGGCTGGGTCGGCGTCGCGAGCTCCGACGAGTTCACCTTCGTCGACGCAGCGGTCATCTTCGAGGAGCTCGGGCGCGCGCTCGCGCCGGGGCCGTTCCTCTTCAACGAGGTCGCCGGGCAGGGCGGGGACGAGATCTGGTCGGTCGAGGTCGGCGGGCTCGTCCCGTGCCTCGATCAGGTCGACCGCGTCCTGACCGAGGACATGCGCGCCGTCGCGGCCGAGGGGGAGACGCTCGACACGGTCGACGAGACGCGGAAGCTCGGTCGCCTCGCCGGCAACGGCGGCGAGACCGTCGACGGCGACTGGGAGACGGTTCGCCTGCGGCTGCTCGCGGCGCTCGCGCTCGAGGCGGTCGGCGTCGGCCAGAAGGCGCTCGAGCTCGCGATTGCCTACGCCGGGGAGCGGCAGCAGTTCGGCAAGCCGATCGGCGTCTACCAGGCCGTCTCGCACAAGCTCGCGGACACCTACACGGAGCTCGAGCTCGCACGCTCGCTCGCGTACTGGGCCGCGTGGTGCGTCGGCGAGGACGACGAGCAGGCGGCCGTCGCGTGCGCCGCCGCGAAGTCGCAGGCGGCCGACGCCGCCGTCGCCGCCTGCGAGCGCTCGATCCAGGTGCACGGCGGCACCGGCTTCACCTGGGAGCACGTGCTCCACCGTTACTACAAGCGCGCGCTCGGAATCTCGTCCTTCGCGGGCACGAGCGCCGAGCACCGGGCCGCGGTCGCCGACGCGATCCTCCCGGTGGCCCAATCCGTTCGGTAGTCGTCACCGGCACCTCGTCGGGCATCGGCGAGGCGACCGCGCTGCGGCTCGCGCGCGCGGGCTGGCGCGTCTACGCGGGCGTGCGCGAGGCGGGCCAGGCGCCGGCGGGGACGGAGGAGCTGATCCTCGACGTGACCGACGCCGGCCAGATCCGCGAGGCGGCCGCCGGGATCGAGGAGCTGCACGGCCTCGTCAACAACGCGGGCATCGCGATCGCGGCGCCGCTCGAGTTCCTGCCGCCCGACGAGCTTCGCCGCCAGCTCGAGGTGAACGTGATCGGGCAGCTCGCGGTGACGCAGGCGTTCCTGCCGGCGCTCCGTCGCGGGCGCGGCAGGATCGTCAACATCGGCTCGATCGCGGGAAGGAGCGCGCTGCCGTTCCTCGGCGCCTACGCCGCCTCGAAGTTCGCGCTCGAGGCGATCACGGACTCGCTGCGCGTCGAGCTCGCGCCGTTCGGGATCGAGGTGAGCGTCGTCGAGCCGGGCACGATCGCGACGCCGATCTGGTCGAAGCCCCAGCGGAACGCCGAAGCGATGCCGCCCGAGGCGCGCGAGCTCTACGGCGCCCGCACCGAGGCGTTCCGGGCGGCGGCGGCGAAGCGCTCGAGCGGCGGCGTGCCCGCCGACGAGGTCGCGAAGGTCGTCGAGCACGCGCTGACCGCGTCCCGCCCGAGGACGCGCTACCTCGTCGGCCCCGACGCGAAGCGCCGCGCCCTCCTGCAGAAGCTCCCCGACCGTGCGCGCGACCGGATCCTCCGGCGATTCCTCTTCGGCAAGTAGGTTCCCTCTCTTCGCACCGTCCGCGCCGCCGGTTCGACGTAGAGTCGCCTCCTGGCTCTCTTCCGGCACGAGTGGGGCGATCCCGGGTCGCCCGCGGTCGTCTGCCTGCACGGCGTCAGGCAGAGCGGCGCGTACTTCGAGCGGCTCGCGCGCACGCTTTCGGGCCGCGTGATCGCCCTCGACCTGCGCGGCCACGGGC
>DAISLG010000036.1:11768-14231 GCA_036820565.1 Gaiellaceae bacterium
AGACATGTCAGGGGTCAGACCCCGGACATGTCTCGGGAGTGCTTCCTGGTGTGAGGGGTGCACGCTTCACATCGGCTAGGCTCGGCGTCTGGGCCTGCACCGTCACGAGTGGGGGGATCCGGACGGACCCGTCGTCGTCTGCCTGCACGGCGTCAGGGAGAGCGGCCTCTACTTCGAGCGGCTCGCGGCGGAGCTTCCCGGCCGTCGTCTCGTTGCGCTCGACCTGCGCGGGCACGGAGCCTCCACGCGCGAGCCGCCGTGGAGCATCGAGCAGCATCTCGACGACGTGCTCGAGACCGTTCCGGAGGCGCCCGCGGCCTGGGTCGGGCACAGCTTCGGTGGCCGGCTCGTCGTCGAGCTCGCCGCTCGTCGCCCCGAGCTCGTCGAGCGCGCGGTGCTGCTCGACCCCGCCCTCCGGATCGTCCCGCCCAACGCGCTGCGTCTGGCGGAGGCGGAGCTCGCGGCGCCGGACGGCGAGTACTCGCGCGCGGCGGTGATCGCCGCGTTCGGCGAGCTGGCGCGCCGCCCGCCACCGTACGACCGGCTCCGGTGCCCGGTCACGCTCGTCCGCGGCACGGAGGAGAGCGTCGTCGGCCCGAACCGCCTGCGCGTCTTCCAGGAGGCTCTCGGCGACCGTCTGCGCATCGTGCACGTCCCCGGCGGCCACGACGTGCTCGTCGACGCGTTCGACGCCACCGCCGAGGCGGTCGCGTCGGCGCTCGCAACGGCGTAAAGTCCCCGCACACGCGAGGGAAAGGAGCGGCATGGGCTACAGGGTCAGTTCGATCGACGAGCTCGGCGAGGGACACGGCTTCCGCAAAGTCCGCAAGGAGCTCGGGATCACGGCGTTCGGGGTGAACGCGATCGTGTACCCGCCGGGCCACGACGGCTTCCTCCACTACCACGACCACCAGGACGAGCTCTACTTCGTCCACTCGGGCACGGCGACCTTCGAGATCGACGGCGAGACCCACATCGTCGGCCCGGGTGGGCTCGTCCACGTCGAGTCGACCACGCACCGCAAGATCTCGAACGCGACGGACGAGGATCTCGTCCTCCTGGCCGTCGGCGGCAAGGGCGGCTATGTGGAGCGCGACGGCCAGATGGTCGACCCCGCGGACATCGAGCGGCGGGCGGCGTTCGGGCGATGAACGGTCTGATGATGGATTACCAGCTGACGCTGCCGACGCTGCTCCGGCGCGCCGAGACGTACTTCGGAGACAAGGAGATCGTCACCCGGCTGCCCGACAAGAGCTTCCACCGCTACACCTACCGCGACCTGGGCCGGCGCTCCCGGCAGCTCGCAGTCGCGCTGAAGGGGCTCGGCCTCGAGCGCGGCGACCGGGTCGCGACGCTCTGCTGGAACCACTACCAGCACCTCGAGGCGTACTTCGGGATCCCGTGCGGCGGCTTCGTCCTGCACACGCTGAACCTCCGGCTGCACCCGGGCGACATCGGCTACATCGCGAACCATGCCGGTGACCGCGCCGTGATCGTCGACCGGAGCCTCGTACCGCTGCTCGAGCAGTTCAAGGGACAGACGCAGATCGAGCACGTCTTCGTGGTCGAGGACTCCTACGAGGAGCTGCTCGCGGGCGCAGACCCGGACGACTGGGAAGACCCCGAGCTCGGCGAGAACGAGGCGGCCGCCATGTGTTACACGAGCGGCACGACCGGGCTGCCGAAGGGCGTCCTCTACTCGCACCGCTCGACGATGCTCCACACGCTCGGCGTCGCCGCGTCGACGCCGCTCGGGCTCGGCGTCTCGGAGCAGGACACGATCCTGCCGGTCGTGCCGATGTTCCACGCGAACGCGTGGGGCTACCCCTACATCTCGGCGATGCTCGGCGCGAAGCAGGTCTTCCCGGGTCCGCACCTCGACCCGCAGAGCCTGCTCGAGGACTTCGTCCAGGAGAAGGTCACGTGGACGGCCGGCGTGCCGACGATCTGGATGGGCATCCTCGGGCTGCTGGACGCTGACAAGGAGCGCTGGGACCTCTCGCACATGAAGGGCATGCTGGTCGGCGGCTCGGCGGTCCCCCGCGCGATGATCGCGGCGTACAAGCAGCGCCACGGGATCACGATCGTCCAGGGCTGGGGGATGACGGAGACCTCGCCGGTCGCCTCGACCGCCGACCTGCCGGGCGAGCTTCGCCGCGCCGACGAGGAGACGCAGCTCGACTACGGCGCGATGGCGGGGATCCCGCTGCCGCTCGTCGAGGTGCGGGCCGTCTCCGACGACGGGCACGAGATCGCCTGGGACTCGGAGGAGATGGGCGAGCTCGAGGTGCGCGGTCCGTGGGTCGCGGCCGGGTACTACGACACGCCCGAGCAGGCCGACCGCTGGACCGCCGACGGCTGGTTCAAGACGGGCGACATCGTCTCGATCCATCCGCAGGGGTTCATCCAGATCAAGGACCGCTCGAAGGACGTGATCAAGTCGGGCGGCGAGTGGATCTCGTC
>DAISLG010000037.1:0-13864 GCA_036820565.1 Gaiellaceae bacterium
CCGCGGCCGCGAGCCCGATCGACGACGTCCGCGGCACCGCCGCCTACCGGCGCCACGCGCTGCGCGTCCTCGCCGGCCGCGCGCTCGACCGGTGCCTTGTATGAGCTTGCTCACGTTCATGGCGCGCCGGTGCCGGTGCGAGGCCGGAGGGCACAGTGCGGTAGTGCACGGGCCCGGAGAGCATCGTGCCGGCATCGGCGCGAGCCTTTCGCGAAGCACGGCTTCGCCGGGCGTCAGCGAAAGGCGACCAGGGACGTGAGGATCGAGCTGAGGGTCAACGGCGAGCAACACGAGGCCGACGTCTGGGCGGGCGAGAGCCTCCTGTTCGCCCTCCGCGAGCGGCTCGGCCTCCCCGGCTCGAAGAACGCCTGCGAGCAGGGCGAGTGCGGCTCCTGCTCGGTGCTGATGGACGGGAAGCTCGTCTGCGCGTGCCTCGTCCTCGCGGCGCAGGCCGAGGGCCACGACCTCGTCACCGTCGAGGGGCTCGCGACCGAGGACGGCCTCCACCGCGTCCAGGACGCGTTCGTCCAGGCCGGGGCCGTCCAGTGTGGCTTCTGCACGCCTGGCCTCGTCGTCGCGACCGCGGACCTGCTCGAGCGCACCCCGCATCCCTCCGACGACGAGATCCGCGAGGCGCTCTCCGGCAACCTCTGCCGCTGCACGGGCTACGCGAAGATCTTCGACGCGGTCAGGCTCGCCGCCGGATGAGCACGAAGCTCCGGCTCGGGCGCGTCGGCGAGAGCGTCAGGCGCGTCGACGGGATCCCGAAGGTCACCGGCGAGTTCGCGTACTCGAGCGACCTCCAGGCGGCGGGGATGCTCTGGGGCCACACTCTGCGCAGCCCGCACGCGCACGCGCGGATCGCCGGGATCGACATCTCCGAGGCGCTCCGCATGCCGGGCGTCCACGCCGTCCTCACGCACGAGGACGTCCCCGGGAAGAAGCTCTACGGGCTCGAGTTCGCCGACCAGCCAGTGCTCGCGATCGACCGCGTGCGCTACTTCGGCGAGCCGGTCGCGCTCGTCGCCGCCGAGCATCCGGAGGAGGCGCGCCGCGCCGCCGAGAAGATCCGCGTCGCCTACGAGCCGCTCGACCCGGTCGTGGACATGGAGCGCGCCACCGAGCAGGAGGAGCTGCATCCCGACAAGCCGACCGCCGGCCACGGCTACCGCGACGACCCGCGGCCGAACGTCGTCCGCTCGATCGTGATCCGGCACGGCGACCCCGACGCCGAGGGTGACGTCTCGGTCGAGGGCGTCTACGAGATCGGCACGCAGGACCAGGCCTTCCTCGGGCCGGAGTCGGGCCTCGCGGTCCCCGACGGCGAGGGCGGGATCGACATCTACGTCGCGACCCAGTGGCTCCACATCGACCGCGCGCAGGTCGCGCCGTGCCTGAACCTGTCGCCGCAGCGCGTGCGGATCCACCTCGCCGGCGTCGGCGGCGCCTTCGGCGGGCGCGAGGACCTCTCGATGCAGATCCACGGCGCGATGCTCGCGCTGCACACGGGCCGCCCGATGAAGATCGTCTACAACCGCGAGGAGTCGTTCGTCGGCCACATCCACCGGCATCCCGCGCGGATCTGGGCCGAGCACCGCGCCAACCGGGACGGCAAGCTCGTCAACGTTCGGATGCGGATCCTGCTCGACGGCGGCGCCTACGCGTCGAGCTCGACGGCGGTCACGTCGAACGCCGCCTCGTTCGCCTGCGGGCCGTACGCGGTCGCGAACGCGCTGATCGAGTCGACCTGCGTCTACACGAACAACCCGCCGTGCGGCGCGATGCGTGGGTTCGGCGCCGTCCAGACCTGCTTCGCCGCCGAGGCGCAAATGGACAAGCTCGCCGCCGAGCTCGGGATCTCGCCCGTCGAGCTGCGCCTGCGGAACGCGCTTGCGCCCGGCGACACGCTCCCGACCGGGCAGAAGATCACGGGCTCGCTGCCCGTCGCCGAGGTGATCCGCCGCTGCGCCGCGCTACCGGTGCCCGACCCCGAGGAGCTGCCCCGCGACCCGATCCGCCTCCCGGGCGGCGCGGGCAACGTCACGCGTGGCGAGGGCGTCCGCCGCGGCGTCGGCTTCGCGGTCGGCTTCAAGAACATCGCCTACTCCGAGGGCTTCGACGACTCGACCGCGGCGCGCGTCCGGCTCTACGAGGTCGGCGGCGAGCTGCGGGCCGAGGTCCACTGCGCCGCGGCGGAGGTCGGGCAGGGCGTGACGAACGTGATCGCCCAGGTCGCGAGCGAGGAACTCGGCTTCGACGAGGTGGTCGTCGCGCCGTTCACGACGGCGACGGTCGAGTCGGCCGGCTCCGCGTCGGCGTCGCGGATGACGTGGATGGCCTCGGGCGCCGTCCAGTTCGCGTGCCGGGCGGCGAAGGAGGAGCTCGCGCGGCGCGGCGGCCGGCTCGCGAGCGGCGAGGAGATCGACGTCGAGCGGACGTACCGCCACCGCCGTACATCGCCGCTCGATCCGGAGACGGGGCAGGTCACCGGCGAGCGCGCCCACGTCGCCTTCGCGTGCGCGGCGATGCGCGTCGTCGCCGAGGTGGACGTCGAGCTCGGGCTGACCCGCGTCGTCTGGATCGGCACCGCGCAGGATGTCGGCCGCGCCGTCAACCCGCAGGCCGTCCACGGCCAGATCGAGGGCGGCACCGCTCAGGGCCTCGGGCTCGCGCTGATGGAGGAGATCCAGACCCGCGACGGCCTGATCACGAACGCGAGCTTCACGGACTACCTGATCCCGACGACGCTCGACATGCCGCCGGTGGATGTCGACCTCGTCGAGGAGCCCGAGCCCGACGCCCCCTTCGGCGTCAAAGGGGTCGGCGAGCCGCCCACCGTCGTCTCGACCGCGGCGATCGTCGCCGCCCTCCGCGACGCGACCGGTAAGCCGCTCGTCCGCGTGCCGGTGCGCCCGGACGACGTCGTCGGCCTCTGACTACGTGTTTGCGCGGATGAACCGGAGAACCACCGATTCGGTGGCGGTGTCGAGCAGGTTCACGCCGTGCGCGGAGCCCGGCTTCGCGTCCGCAGGAAGGACGCTGTCGCGCTTGGCCGCCGCGAACAGCACGGGCGCACGGAGCCGTGCCGCGCCGCGGGCGGGAGCGCCCGCTCCGAAGCTGTCGCCCAGGGCGAGAAGCCTCGTGAGCATGTGCGCAATCTAACGCACTCCCTCCTCCGGGATCGTCGCCGCCGGCGGCTCCCTGCGGACGACCACCGCGACCGACGCGACCACGATCGCCGCGCCGATCAGGATGCGGCCGGTCAGGTGCTCGCCGCGGAACGCGACGCCGAGCGCGATCGCGACGACCGGGTTCACGTACGCGTAGGTCGAGACGGTGCCGAGCGGCGCGTGGGCGAGCAGCCAGACATAGGCGGTGTAGCCGACGACGGAGCCGATCGTGACGAGGTAGATCCACGCCGCGATCGACGCCCACGAGGGGGAGAGCGAGCCGGCCGTCGCAAGGCCGAAAGGCAGCATCACGATCCCGCCGCCGAGCATCTCGTACGTCGTTGCTGCGAAAGGGTCGTCCGGCATCGGCAGCCGCGAGGAGAGGAACGAGCCGAGAGACCACATCACCGCCGAGACGACGCACAGCCCGATCCCGAGCGCGGTTGCGCCTCCGGAAGGCCGCAGCAGCAGCGCGACGCCGGCGAAGCCGACGCCCACCCCGATGATCGCGCCCGTCGGCAGCCGCTCGCGCGCAGCCAGTCGGAGCACGACGACCCAGAGCGGCACCGACGCGATGATCAGCGACGCGAGCCCCGTCGGCACGTCCCGCTCGGCGAAGAAGAGCACCGCGTTCGCCCCCGGCAACAGGCAGCCGACGAGGACGCACGAGGCGAGCGCGGCGCGGCTCACGCGCAGCGACCCGCCCCGGGCCCGGACGACGAGCGCCATGATCGCCCCGGCCAGGATGAACCGCGTCGACACGGCGAAGAGCGGCGGCAGGGTCTCGACCGCGATCGCGATCGCGAGGTACGTCGAGCCCCAGATGACGTAGACCGCGCCGAGCGCGGTCCAGACCTTCGTGCCGTGGCTCACCGCGCGAGCGAGAGTGCGGCGCCGGCGCCGAGCAGCGCGATCCCGGCCACGCGCGGCCACGAGAGCGCGATCTGCTCGACGCCGAAGAGGCCGAAGCGGTCGATGGCGGCGCCCATCACGAGCTGGCCCGCGATCAGGATGCCGATCGTCGCGGTCGCGCCGATCCGCGGCTGGGCGAACGTGATCGTGAAGACCACGGTCAGCCCCATCAGCCCGCCGAGCCACATCCACGGCGGCGCCGAGAGCGCGTCGGCGAGGCGGCCCGCGCCCCGCCTCGCCGCGACGAGCACGGCGAGCGAGAGCGCGAGCTGCACCGCCGTCGCGAAAGCGAGCGCCTCGAGCACGCCGATCCGGTCGCCGAAGCGCCCCATCACGGCCACCTGCACCGACCCCGCGAGGCCGGCGAGGACGGCGAGCCCGACGGCGACTCCGGTCACCCGGTGACCGACTCGTCGCTCTGGAAGAGGCTGAACGCGTTGCCCTCGGTGTCCTTGCAGTGCGCGTACCAGCCGACGTGCGGGATCGGGCTCTTGTCCTCTGCTTCGCGGCCGAGCTCGCGCGCCTGCGCGACCGAGGCGTCGATGTCGTCGGTGTCGAAGTAGACGATCGGGCCGCGGGCGCCGTCGTCGGAGGGATAGACGGCACCGCCCTGGTCCTCGCCGGTGCGCACCATCTGGTAGTCGACGTCCGGCATCCCGGAATCCTGGAACTCCCAGCCGAAGAGACCGCTCCAGAACCCGCGGGCGCGTCCTGCGTCCTGCGCGGGGAGCTCGAAGTGCACGAGTTTTCCTGGCATGGCTTAGGCTCCTTCGGGTCGACGAAAGGGACAGATGAACCGAGTGCTCGTACTCTACGACGAGGAGCCTGACGCGCAGCAGTTCGCCGAGCACGTCGAGGTGTGCAGGCGGGTGCCCGGCGGGACGTTCCGCCACGGCAAGGTCTTCGGCGCGCCGATGGGCGAGCCGCAGCACCGCTACTACGCCGAGTGGGAGTTCGCGGACCGCGATGCCTTCGACGCGGCAGTCCGGAGCGCCGAGTTCATGGCGACCGGGCGCGACGCGCGCGACCGCGGCCTCCCGCGGCCGACGGTCGAGTTCTTGTCTCTCGACTCAGAGCTCGTTCCGGAATGAAACGCTGTGCCGTCCGGGCCGCGCTGCGCGGCGCCTGGACGACGTCCTCGGTCGCGCCCATAGCTTCGGCTATGGACGCTCCCTGCGTCCGTGCCAGGCACCCCGCATCGCACCCGTCAGCGAGGCCTCATCCCGAAACGAGCTCTAGCCGAACTTCGGCGGGCGCCGCTCGCGCACCGCGGCGACGCCCTCGCGGACGTCGGGCCCGCTCATGTCCATGAACTCGAGCGCGAGCGAGGCGTCGAACGCCGGGCCGGCGGCGAGCAGCCAGTTGTTCAGCGCGAGCTTCGTGTGCCGGATCGCGGGCTGCGACGCGGCCGCCAGCCGCTCCGCGATCGAGAGGGCTGTCTCCTCGAGCTCGGACGTGGGGACGCACAGCGAGACGAGGCCGATCCGCTCTGCCTCGGCTCCGTCGAGCGGCTCGCACAGGAGGAGGTGGTACTTCGCCTTCGCGAGCCCGCAGAGGAGCGGCCAGACGATCGCCGCATGGTCGCCCGCGGCGACGCCGAGCTTCGTGTGGCCGTCGACGATCCTCGCGTCGGGTGTCGCGATCGAGATGTCGGCGAGCAGACCCACTGCGAGGCCGGCGCCGACGGCCGGCCCGGTGATCGCCGAGACGATCGGCTTCGGACAGTTGACGACGTTGTAGACGAGTTCGCGCGCCTCACGGAACACGCGCACGCGCGTCTCGAAGTCGCTTGCGATCTCCAGCACGAGGTCGAGGTCGCCGCCCGCGCTGAACGTGCCGTCCGCGCCGCGCACGATCACCGCTCGCGTCTCGTCGTCGTCTCCGATCGTCTTCCAGACCCGCGCGAGCTCTCCGTGCATCGCGCCGCCGACGGCGTTCAGCCGGCCGGGCGTGCGGAAAGTGAGACGGAGGACATGAGCTGCCGGGCGGTCGAGCTCCAGGCTCGGGTAGGCGGCATACGGGTCGGCCATCGCTGCGGACTCTAAGCGAGCCGCGCGACGCCGGGGTACGCGGCGTTAGTGTCTGCGGATGGACGAAGTCGTCGTCACGAGGGAGGGCGCGGTGATGACCCTCACCCTCAACCGCCCCGAGGTGCTGAACGCCTTCACCCGGGCGTTGCACTCGGCGCTTGCGGACGGGCTGGCGCAGGCCGCCGACCCCGCCGTCCGCGCCGTCGTGATCACCGGTGCAGGGCGCGGCTTCTGCGTCGGCCAGGACCTGACCGAGTTCGGCCGGTCGCCGGACGTCGGCGAGACGCTGCGCGTGACCTACCACCCGAACGTGCTCGCGATCCGCGCGCTCGAGAAGCCCGTGATCGCCGCGATCAACGGCCCCGCCGCCGGCGCCGGGCTCTCGCTCGCCTGCGCGTGCGACATCCGCGTCGCCGCCGACACCGCGTCGCTGATCCCGGCGTTCGTCAACATCGGCCTGATTCCCGACGCGGGCGGCTCGTACTTCATCAACCGGATCCTCGGCACCGCGCGGGCGTTCGCCTGGATGAGCTCCGGGCAGAAGCTGACCGCCGCCGAGGCGCACGAGTGGGGCCTCGTCTCGGAGGTGGTCGAGGCCGACCAGCTCCTCACGCGCGTCGCCGAGATCGCCGCGATGTACGCCGCCCTGCCGACCCGCGGGATCGCGATGACGAAGCAGCTGATGGATCACGCCGGTACCGCGACCCTCGACGAGCAGCTCGCGCTCGAGGCGCTGATGCAGTCAGAGGCGACGAAGACCGACGACTTCCGCGAGGGCGTCGCCGCGTTCGTCGAGAAGCGCCAACCGGTCTTCACCGGCAAGCCGGTCCCGCCGCCCCATCCGATCTCGCTCGTCGTCACCGACGACCTCCGCCGCTGGCGGCTGACCGTTCTCCTCCGCGGGCTGCTCGCCTTCCCGCACGAGCTCGTGGTCGCCTCGTGGGGCGTCGTCGCCGCCGTGGTCGCACTCGCCGGCTGGGTCGTCGCGCTCGTGCGCGGCCGCGTCCCGGACGGTATGCACGCGTTCCTCTCGCGCTACATCCGGTACGCGACGCACGTGTACGCGTACACCTACCTCGTCGCCGACCCGTTCCCCGGCTTCCGCGGCTGGCGCGGGACGTATCCGGTCGACGTCGAGATCGCGCCGCCGCTGCCGCAGAGCCGCTGGAAGACGGCGTTCCGGCTCGTGCTCGCGATCCCCGCGATCGTGCTCGCGGTCGTGCTCTACTCGGTGCTGCGGATCGTCTTCCTGTTCGGCTGGTTCGTCTCGATCGCCCTCGGCCGGATGCCGAAAGGGATGCGCGACCTCTCGGCCTACTGCCTCCGCTACAACGCCCAGACCTGGGGCTACGTGCTGCTGCTGACCGACGAGTACCCGACGCTCGCGACGGGGCTCACCGCCGACGGCGAGCTCGTCGGCTAGCTATGCCGGCCAGTTCGTCAGCAGCTGGCTACAGAACGTGAAGCCGAGCTCCCGTGCGGCGCGCTTGACCTTCGTGTCGTCGCGGGTCGCCTGCTTCTGCGCCGCCCGCGCCGTCGTGTAGCTCTTCACGACGAGGGCGCCGTGCAGCTTCCGGAGCGCCGCCGCCTGGTCTCGCCCGTACCCGAGCAGCTCGCCGAACCGCACCGCGTCTTTCGCCGGCGGCCGGAGCTTCGCCATCTCGCGGACGCTCTCGTCGGCGATGTCCGCGGTCTTCTTCCACCCTGCCGGGTCAGCCGAGAGGAGCCCGACGCGGTAGACCTTGTGGTCGGAGTCGATGCAGACCTTGTTCGCCTCGGAGACGAGCTCGCCGTGCGTCAGGCGCGCCGACCCGGAGGACTTGCCGCCGCAGCCCGCGGCGACGAGGGCCAGCAGGACGATCGGAAGGAGGCGCCGCACGTCAGCCCGCGGAGAGGGCGGAGACGACCTCGTCGACCTCGGGGAACCGGCCCTCGGACTCCTTCGAGAAGACCGTCCTTCCGTCGAGAACCACGTCGAACTGCTTCTCGCGGCCCGGCACGATCCGGGCGTCGTGCGGCGTCTGCCCGCCGATCTCGGCCGCGAGACTCGCGGCCCGTGTGTCGTACCCGCTTCAGACAGGGCAGTAGAAGATGTCGACCTGGGCCACCGCCGAACCCTTCTAGTCGCGCGAGCCGCCGCGGCCGCCGCGGCGCAGGCGCGCGCGCATGCCGGGGACGTCGACCGGGAACGTGACGTTCGTGGCCTCGCGCTTGCTCTCGGGGCCGGTCACCTCGAACTCGACCACGAGGCCGGCGCACGGTCCCTTCGGAGGTCCGCCCGGGAACGCGGTGCCGTACACCGACAGGCGCTCGCCGTCCGAGGTCGAGATGAACCCGTGGTCTTTCGCCTCGTTGAACCACAGCATGGTGCCTCGCATGGCACCAATCTAACAGCGGCGGCGAATCAGGGCGCTCTCGTGACTGCCGGAGGGGAGCTCGATCTCGCTGACGGCGAGGGTCGGATCCTCCCGGAACGGCTCGAGGAACTTGCTCTTGTAGTAGACGACGCGCGCCGGCTCCGGCAGGGCGCTCACGAAGCGGCGCATGACGCTTTCGTCGAACGGGTTGAACAGGTAGAAGACCGTGCCCTCGGGCGGGAGCAGCTCGGTCGCGTCGCCGCAGAGGACCGTCACGTTCCCGAACCGGCGCAGCCGCCTCGCTGTGTCGGCGCAGACGGCCGGGTCGAGCTCGATCCCGTAGAGGCGGTTCTCCGGATAGGCGCGGACGAGCCAGTTGAGGACGCGGCCCTTGCCGCAGCCGACGTCGACGATCACGTCGCTGGGGCCGATCTCCGCCGCCGCGAACAGGTGCGGCAGGTCCTCGTACTGCGAGTTCGTCGTGTCGAAGGCGCCGAGGTGCTCGTACGGCGTCTCGATCGTGCCCGCGAGGACCTTCCCGTAGCGGAGGTCGAGCAGGGCGTTGCGAACGGTTCTCCAGCGCTTCACGCGCGGAGCCGTCCTCGCCAGCGCGACTTGACGGCGTCGGTCAGGCGCGTCGCGTCGAGCGCGCGGTGGGCGAGGCTCGCGAGGCCGAGGACGGCGCTACGGGTGGCGTTGATCCGTCGGCCGCGGAACGTCGGCGCGAAGACGACGACGTTCCGCTCGACGCGCGAGTCGCTGCTGAACTGGCGCTTGTAGGCGGCGTCGCCGGGCCCGAAGTCGAGCACGTCGAGGGAGGGATCGGCGCACGCGTCCTCGATCACCCGCATCAGCAGGTAGATCCCCACCCGGTGGGATGCGTACTCGCCGAGGAAGCCTGTCGTCCGCAGGACGAGCCTCCCGCGGTAGGTCGAGCAGAGCCAGTATGCGATCGGCTCGCTGCCGCGATAGAGGACGTACGCGCGGACCCAGCCGTGCTCGAGCCCGATTTCGGCGAGGGCCCTCTGCTCGGGCGTGTCGGCGAAGCCGGCCCCGACCGCCCGCTGGTAGCTCGAGCGGGCGACCCGGTCGAGGTCCGCGACGAAGCGGTCGAGGTCGCCGGGCCCGCGCAGGATCTCGACGGAGAGCTCGTCCCCGAGCGCGGCGAGCAGCTTCCTCGTGTCGTAGCGGATGCCGGACCGGACATTCCGGCTGCGCGTCGCCAGGAACTCCTCGAACGAGCCGGGCAGGGCGAGCCAACGGCGCGTCCACGGCGCGATCAGCCGCTGGCGCTCGAGCGGGCCGCCGAGCGCATCGGCCGCGGCGAGGAGCTCCGACCCGAGCTCGAGCGGCGGCAGCGCGACCGCGTCGGCCTCGCCGAGCGCCGACCGAAGCGCCGCGAAGAGCGGCGGGATCGCCTCGGCGTCTGTGGCGACGAGCCCGCCGTCGACGACCTGGACCATCCGCACCTCGGGCGCGTAGACGACCCGGTAGCCGATCGAGGTCTGGAGCCTGCGCGACTCGACCCGCCCCGCGAGCCCCGCGACGGGCACGCCGTCACGGGTGACGACGACGCCGAACGGCGCGATCGCATCAGGGCGCGAGTGAATCCGCGCGAGGAGGTAGTCGCGCTCGGCCTCTTCGCGCTTCCAGGGAAGCTCGTCCCAGACCGGCGCGAGCCGCTCGACCTCCTCGACGGTCCGTGCGATCTCGACGCGCAGCAGGTCGCTCAGGCTCGCTCGAGCACGACGACCGGGATCTCGCGCTCGGTCTTCGCCTGGTAGTCGTCGAAATGCGGCCAGATCCCGGCCATCAGCGCCCAGAGGCGCTCGCGCTCCGCGTCGACGGCGGTGCGGGCCAGGGCCGGGAACCGCTCGTCCTTGATTTGAAGCTCGACTCGCGGGCTCTCGGCCAGGTTGAAGTACCAGCCGGGGTGCCGGGGCCTTCCGCCCTGCGACGCGATCACCACGTACGCGTCGCCGTCCTCGCCGTAGATGAGCGGCGTCGTCCGCTCCGCACCGCTCCGCCGGCCGGCCGTCGTCAGGAGCAGGGTCGGCGCGCCGTTCCAGATGTAGCCGACCTCGCCGCCGGTCTCCCGGTAACGCCGGACGTGCTCGTCGCCGAAGAGGCTCATGTCGACCATGGGCGCGATCCTAGGCGCCCGCGCGTCTACGACGCGGCACGAGCTCGACCTCGCGCGGCTGCAACGTCTTCGTCCCCTTCGGGACGAGTGCCGCGATCACCGGTGTTCCGTCGCTGCGACGCCGTAACACGCGAGGGGCCGTCCCCACAACATGGCGCTCGCCCCACTCGCGGAGCGCCGTGAGTGCGATGTTCAGCTCGCGGCCCTTCTTCGTCAGCCGATATTCGAACCGCTCGGGCCGCTCGCTGTAGCGGACGCGGTCGAAGACGCCTTCCTCGACGAGCCGGTTCAGGCGCTCCGAGAGGACGTTCCGCGCGACGCCGAGGCTCGACTGGAACTCCTCGAATCGCCGGAGCCCCAGAAAGGCGTCGCGGATGATCAGCAGGGTCCAGCGCTCGCCGACGAGCTCGAGCGTCTTCGCCACTCCGCAGAGGTCCTGTCCTTCGTAATCGCGCTTCAGCACCAGCACATCATAGCCGACAGAGTTGCGTCAAGCAACGGACATGGTATATGGTCGTTGCATGAAGCAACCGAGTGAGACACGTCCCGGCGCAGTGTTGCTGATCGTGTGCACGGGGGTCGTCCTCGTCACGCTCGACCTCTTCATCGTGAACATCGCGTTCCCGTCGATCGAGCGGAGCTTCGGCGGAACGTCGCTCTCGACGCTCTCCTGGGTGCTGAACGCCTACGCGATCGTGTTCGCGGCGCTGCTCATCCCAGCGGGCAGACTCGCCGACCGCTCCAGCCGGAAGGGAGGCTTCCTGCTCGGCGTCGCCATCTTCACGGTCGCATCGGCGCTCTGCGCCGCGGCGAACGGGGTCGAATTCCTCGTCGCCGCGCGCATCCTCCAGGCCGTGGGAGCCGCGTTCCTGATGCCGTGCTCGCTCGGGCTGCTCCTCGCCGCCTACCCACCGGAGCGCCGCGCGGGCGCCGTGCGGACCTGGGCTGCCACCTCGGGCGTCGCCGCCGCGCTCGGACCGGTGCTCGGCGGGCTGCTCGTCACCGTCGACTGGCGCTGGATCTTCCTCGTCAACGTGCCCGTCGGGATCGCGTCGCTCGTCGCGGGCAGGCGCTTCCTGCCGACGGTTCCGCGCGTGCCAGAGCGGCTGCCCGACCTCGTGGGAGCTCTTGTCTTGATGGCGGGCGCGGGCGCGCTGACGCTCGGGCTCGTGAAGGCGCCCGAGTGGGGGTGGAGCGGCGGGCGGACGATCGCGAGCCTCGCCGGCGGTGCGATCCTGCTCGCGTTCTTCGTCGCGCGTTCGTCGCGTCATAGCAGCCCGATCGTCGAGCTCGATCTCTTCCGTGTTCGCGCGTTTGCCGTTTCCACGCTTTCGATGGTCCTCTTCAGCGCCGCGTTCGCCGGATCGCTCCTCTCGGTACTCGTCTGGACGCAGACTGTGTGGGGCTGGTCGGCGCTCGAGACCGGCATTGCGTTCGCGCCGGGACCGCTGATGGTGCCGCTCTTCGCGATCGGTGCCGGGAAAGTCGCGGGCCGCGTCGGGCCGGGCGTCCTTGCGACCGCCGGGTGCCTGTCGTTCGCGGCGGGCATGCTCGTTTATGCGACGCGGATCGGCCTCGACCCGAACTACGTGACGGGCATGCTTCCGGGGGCGATCCTCGTCGGGATCGGTGTCGGCCTGACGCTGCCGACCCTCACCGCGACAGCGGCCACCTCGCTGCCGGCGCAACGCTTCGCGACCGGGTCAGCCGTGATCACGATGGCCCGACAGGTCGGGTTCACGGTCGGTGTCGCGACGCTGATCGCCGTGCTCGGAACGCCGCTGACCGCAGCAGACCGGCTCGTCGCCTATCGCCACGGCTGGGAGACGATCGCCGCGCTCGCCTTCCTCGCCGCGGTCGCCGCAACGCGGCTGATCCGGCGGCCGGCGCCGGCCGTCGCCGCGGTGTCGGCTAGATCGTCTTGAACTGCTCGAACGGCTGGCGGCACGCGTCGCAGTAGCGCAGTGAGCGGCACGGCGTCGGGCCGAACAGGTTCTCGAGCCGTGTCTCGGTGGAGCCGCAGTACGGGCAGCGGAAGCCCTTCGCCTGGAGCTGCAGGAGCTTCGGCGCTGCGGCTTCGCGCGGTGCGGGCGGGGCGAAGCCGGCCTCGCGGAGCTTCTCCCGTCCCGCCGGAGTGATCTTGTCGGTCGACCAGGAGTCGTCCAGCACGACTTCGATCTCCGGGTCGGCGCCGAGCTCGGAGATCTTCGCGGCCATCGCGTCGCGCATCACCTCGAGCGCGGGGCAGCCGAGGAATGTCGGCGTGAACTCGACGTGGACGCTCGCACCGGTCACGGTCACGTCGCGGACGACGCCGAGGTCGACGAGCGAGATCACCGGGATCTCCGGGTCGGGGATGCCGGCGAGCGCCTCCCAGACGGCGTCGGCCGTCACCATGTCGCGCCCGGGATCGAGCGCCGCACGCTCGTCATCTCCTCCCAGAGCCCGGCGAAATCGTCCGTCCGCGCCCCCCGACTTGGTAACGCTGTGGTAGGTGGGAGGCCGGTGCGCTCGGCCAGGGCGGGGCGCTGGTCCTCGGCGAGCAGGCCCAGCGCGTACGGCCACAGGCGCTCCAGCGCCTCGCGGAAGCGCGGCTCGTCGCGGAGGCGCTCCTCCCACATCTCGGCGTGGAGGCGGTGATAGACCTCCTCGCGGTCCATCTTCGCCGCAAGGCCGGCGATCTCGGGGTCCGGGTCGGCCCTGAGCCCGTCGAGCCGGATCTCGTCGGCCGCCTCGTAGAGGTAGCGCCGCGCGATCGTGTCGGCCCAGTCGAGCAGCCGGAGCTCGACGAGCGGCGCACAGGCGTACTCCTCGGGCGCGCGGTCGAGCGCGAGCTCGTCGGCGGTCGTGCCGAGATCGCGCGCGGCGAGCTCGTACAGCGCCCGCGCGTGGCCGATCTCGTTCTGCGCGATCGAGCTGAAGGCGACGTCCTCCTCGAGAAACGGCGCGATCCCGGTCCACTCGGAGTCGCGCCAGCCGAGGATCAGCTCGTCGTCAGCGATCTCGAGAAGCCTGCGTGCCCGCTCGCTCACGTGCCTCCTTCAGCTTCGCCTTGAGGGAGTAGCCGTCGACGCGGTGGTACGTCTTCGCGAGCTCGTCGGGGAAGTCTGCGATCTCGTGCACGGCTCCCCGCGGGACGACCCAGAGCGCCTGCGACTCCTGCCGGCGGCCGTACTGCTCGCGCGCGTACGCCTCGGCGAACTCCTCGTTCGGCGCCTCGATCGAGCCCGCGTGCGCGAACGGCTGGCCCTT
>DAISLG010000038.1:0-13682 GCA_036820565.1 Gaiellaceae bacterium
ACATCCGACCGGCTCCGACGGTGAGGTCGAGCGTCCCGCCCGGCGCGACGCCGATCTCGAACGCGGTGCTCCCTGCGACGACGCCGGCCCAACCGATCGCGTCGCGCACAGTCTCCTGGTTCGCCCTCGCCGAGGCGTCGAGATTCAGGTTCCAGTCGTGGTCGAGCAGGACGCGGCCCTGCTGCATGCGCGCGCCCGTCCAGCGCTCGTCGCGGCGAAGCGGCACTCGTGTGTAGCCACCGGTCATTATTCCTCCCAGGGGGCGAGGGCGATCCCGGCGCGCAGGCCGAGCGGAACGAACTCGTGCACGCGCTGGCGCAGCCGCTCCAGGCGCGCCCCGCGGCGAAGTCGATTGGCGGCGCCGACCTCGCCGCCGTCGCTCGCGGCCGAGAGGAGCGGCTGCTCCCGCTCGAGGTCGAGCGCGTAGTAGCCGGCGGCCTCGAAGCCGATCGAGGCGAAGGTCGGAGCCGGGAAGGGGCCACAGCGGTAGGTGACCGGCCGCGATGGCGGGGTCGAGAGATCGGGGCCGAGGTAGCAGTGGCGCAGGCAGCCCTCCTGCTGCTGGACGGCCTCGACTCCGTCGCCGAAGATGCAGTCGGCTGCGTCGATCGACTCGGTGTGCACGGGCCCGGCAAACGTGACGCCGTTCGCGACGAGTGCGGGCGCGAAGCGAACTTGCGCCGTGACGGCATCGCGCAACGCGCCGCCGGACGGGCCGCCGCAGGTGCGGAGGCGGGCGCCGAGTCCGTCGACGATCGAGTCCTCGAGCATGAGCGGGCGGGCGCCGAGCTCGGCCCGGATCGCTCCGAGAATCGAGCGGCGCGCGGAGAACTCCGTCCCCCAGGCGTCGTGCGCGAGACTCACCGTGCTGGGGGCTGCAGGATCCATCGTCACGAAAGCGAGCGAGACGCCGTCGAGGCTCTTGCCGAGGACGAGGTCGCCGGTCAGGAAGAAGCCCTCGAGCGCGAGGCAACAGCCGGCGAGGTCGACGCTCAGGTCGCCGACGACGATCGGCGTCAACGTGCGCGGGGCGACGATGCGCCAGCGCGGCAGCGTCGGAGTGAACGACTGCGGCGGCGGCGCGGCGAGGCGATCCGACGTGGCGAGCCGGATCTCGACGTCCGGGCGGCCCGGCGTGGAGTCCACCGGGTCGAGGCCGGCGGAAGCCGCCTCGGCCTTGGCGATCGCGTCGGCGAGCGTGTGCGCGACGAGAGGGCCGGCGACGGCGGCCGGGTCGACCATGACGATGACGCGCGCCGACGGGTCGCCGTCGAGGTCGCTGGCGAGCGGCCCGAGACCGCTCGTGAGCGGGCGGTTCCACGTCGAGCGCAACGTGCCCGTGAGGCTGCTGCCGAGCTCGACCTGCCCGCGGGCAAGGTCGACCAGCGCCTGTGTGGCCGTCGGCGGCGCGGGCGCGGGCCCGCCGGGGGGCAGACTGCCAAAGCGCACCTTCGTCCACGGGATCGCCGAGCCGTCGAGCGTCAGCTCGAGCAGGATCGGGCGCAGCGGCTCCGGCGTCTGGGCGAGGGGGTGCGCGGGGTCGATCGTCCAGTTCACGCCGTAGGTGATCTGGCCGGGTCCTGCGAGCGCCTCGACGACGCGGTAAGTCGCACGCACGGGCGCGTCGAGCTCGTCGCCGGTGCGGGCCCGGAGCGCCCCGCTCGCCCGCTCGGCGGCGTCCCGTCCGGCCTGCGGCTTGAGGTAGAGCGGCGCCTCCGCGGCCAGCGGATGCAGCGCGAAGCGGCGCGGCTCGGCGAGCGGTGCAGCCTCGACCGCGCGGAAGGTGCCGACGCGCCATGGCCAGACGACCGCGGTTGCCGCGCGCGGGTCGTACGGCCCGGAGGGAGTGAAGCTGTGGCGGACGCGGTCGAACGGCGTTCCGATCCTGAAGCGACTGCCGTCGGCGAGCGACATCGACGCGACGCGCAACGGCGGCGGGTGGCCGAGCCGCTGCGCCCAGGTCGTGACCTGCCAGCCCTCGAGCACCCGGGCGGTGAGGCCGGTCACCACCTCCGCGAAGTCCTCGAGCGCAGCCGGGGTTCCCTTCCGCCGGCGTAGGGCGATCGCATACGCGACCTCGAGCCGCTCGGCGTCGGGCGGCAGGCCGACGAGAGCGCCGATGTAAGGGACGGCCCAGTCGGCGCAGCTCTCGATGAAGAGGTCGTCCCAGAACCTGTCGATGTCGGCGGCGAGCAGGTCCCGCTGCTCGTCGACGCCCGCGAGCAACAGGTCGAGCAGTCTCGGCGCGCCGTCGATGTCCGCCGGTGCGTCGCGCAGCGCACGGGGGACCCAGTTGGCGACTGCGCTCATGCCGAGGCTCCCGCGACGATCGGGTCGGTGGTCGGCGCGAGCAGCTCGTAGGTCAGTGCGCCGCGGCGGCCGAGCTCGCCGCTTGCCCCGGGCAGGTCGAGGCTGGTCACGCCGACGACGCCGGTGACGCTGTGGATGACGGCGAAGACGTCCGAGCGGTCGAGCGGCTGCCCGAGTAGGCGCTGGTCGGGGCCGAGGTCGCCGTCGAGGTCGGCGAGGGCGGCGGTCACCGCCGCGGCCACGGTGGCCGGATCGCGGCGCGGGTCGACGGCAAGCGCGACCGTCAGCTGTGGTCGGGTCACGATCCCGGCGCAAACGCACAGCGGCACCGTCACGTCGCGGCGCGCGTCGAGGTAACCCGACAGCGAGTCGATCTCGGCCGGGAGTGGGGGCCTCGCCCCCGCCGTGCCGGTGCGGATGAACGCGAGCTGGAGGCTGCTGCCGCCGCAGGCGCACCCGGGCGGCCCGTCGCCGCTCCAGGTGGCCGCGTGGGAGACGCCCGGGTAGCCGAGCGCGAGGTCGACGAGATCCTCTGCGGAGACGGCGCGGCCGAATGCGCGTGCGCGCGTGGGGGCAAGGCGGCGCAGGCGGCTCTCAGCGTCCTGGTCGGACCCGCCCTCAGTCGACCCGGCGCCGCGCACTTTCTTCACTCCCCGGACGCTGCCGAGCAGCGTGTCGATTGCGCCGGAGGCGACCTCGCCTGCTTTCCCGCCGCCGACCCGGTAAGTCGCAGCCACGTTGCCACGCCCGGTCGGCAGGCGCGCTCCCTGCGTGCCGTCGCCGAATGCGACCGTTTCGGAGCGGTCCGACCCGAGGTGAGTCGCGAACACCTCGGCGCTGCCCTCGCCGTAGAGGCTCGGCACCTCGTCCCAGCGAATGCCGCCGACCCGCAGGAGCATGCTCGGGACCGGGTTGCCTCCGTCGTCGAGATCGGATGCGATCGGCGCGTCGGGCGTCGTGAAGTGCTGCCCCGCCTGAGTGGCATCGCCGCTTCCGAGCACGGCCGAGGTCGTCTTCCCGTGACGGACTCGGAGGAGGTTTCCGCTCGCGGGAGCCTGGACCGTGAGTTTCGACGGCGCGTTCTCGGGAAGCTCGACGATGAGCCCACTCGGCGCTCCGCTTTCGGTCGTCTCCTGGTCAGACGACTTGATGCATGCGAAGACCTCCCAGTCGACGCCAGTCTCGCCCGCGATGCCGACTGCGATCCGCTCAGGCACGTTCTCCGGAGAGGGAGGGGGATAGAGCCGCAGCCGTGCCGGCCCCGAGGGCTTCGCGGCCGGAAGGATGTAGTGGCGCGCGACGACGCGGCGATCGAGGACGTAGACGGTGATCGGACCAGTGCTGCCGAGCGTCGGCACCAGTTGGGCGAATGTGAGTTTCGAGACGCGCGTCGGCGAGCCCGGCGCGACGTCCCAGTCGACGAACGAGTGCCCGTCGACCTCGACGACGTCGCAGGCGTTCGCCGCCCAGTCGACGATCGCGACGAGCTTGTGGGGTGAGAGGTCCTCGAGGGGCCGGTCGACGATGATCGACTTCTGGTCCCCGCCGATCGGCGAGCTGGTCGTCAGCGTCAGCACGTCCGGCGTCGGACCGGTCGCGGGGATTCGCAGCACGCTCTCGAGCTGGCGGGCGGTCGCCGCGGTCGCGAGCACCCGGTAGGCCGCGTACGGGTTGGTCGGCGACGAGAGCAGCTTGTCCAGATCGCGGTCGAAGCTCACGAGTGTCGTGCCGAGCTCCGACGAGGTGCCGCCGACGCCGGCCAGCGCCTGTGGCTGCGCCGATGCCGGCTGGAGACTGTAGTCCCAGGCGAAGTCCCAGAGCCCGACGAGGAAGCCCCAGAAGTCGAACCAGCCGCTGCCCGCGAGCGGGAGGCCGGTCTGCTCCTCGAGCACGAAGAGGACGCGGTCCGCGGCATGGAAGCCCGGGTCGCCGAGGAAGCGCAGCGTCCGGCCGGCCGGCACGGCGGGCTGGGGGACCCAGGTGGCGGTCAGCCCGGCCCACTCGGCGTGGAGCTGCGTGTCCGCGATCACCTCGAACGTCTGCGCGGCCTGGCCCGGGGTTGCCGGGGACTGGACCCGGGTGGCTGCCGGGACGAGTGGATCGGTGCCCTTGTCCAGTTCGGCCATGACCCAGCCCTGCGCGGCGATCGGCGGGCGCGGCTTGAAGCCGACGAGCGCGGCGATGCGGCGCAGGTCGGTCCAGTCACGCGCGGTCGGCAGGTACCCCTCGCCGGCGGTCAGCTCGGTGTATGCGGCGACGCTCTCGGCGACGTAGCCCCAGAGGCGAGCGAGCCGGAGCCCGGCCGGGTCGCCTTCGATGTCCCAGAGCGAGCCGAGCCGCTTCCCGTCGACGGTCTGCCGCTCGATCGACGCGACAAGCTCGCGGACGAAGCCGTGAAACTCGCCGACGCGCCGGCGCAGGTGGGTCTCGCCCGGCGGTGGCGGGTCGAGGACGAGCATGGGCGCGCCGCAGCCGCACGGACACACGGGTGTGCAGCTCATCCGTGGCCTTTCACGACGATGTCGAGCCGGCCACGCTCGGGTTGCGCCGGGTCGTCGTCGAGCACGGCAACCTCGTCGTCCGCGACCGCGATCACCTCGTGCACCGTCCCGACCGGCTCGGAAAGCCGCCGCGCCTGCGTCGCCTCGACCGCGTCGACCCCCGGCAGATCGGCGACGGCTGCGAGCACCGACGAGAGGTACACCGATGCGCCGAGGAGCATGCGCGAGTGGTGGAAGAGACCGGGCGACGCATCGCTTCCCGGGCGAAGCAGCTGGAGGATCGCGATGCGCAGACGGGCCGGGTCGAAGCCCGGCATCGCGCAGACCTCGAGGGAGATCACCAGGCCGATCGGAGTGCCGGGGATGACCGCGGACTCGATGCCGAGCATGCGCAGGCCGTCGAGCGTCGTCCCGATCTGGGTGAGCGCCTGCTGGGCGACGTCGTCTGCGTCGACGTCGAGATCGACGACGGTGGCCATCAGCGGCCACGAGCCCGACCAGCGCCGGTGTGCGATCGCCCGCTTGACAGCGGGGTCCGCAGCGGCAGCGGCCGCGTAGTCGGCAGGGATCACCGCGCGCCGCGGCTCGGCCGCGAATTCTTCGGGCGCATCGCGCCGCGCCACCGCGAGCGTCGTGCCGTCGAGGCCGCCGGTCGCCGCCGCGGGATTGCGCGCCGCGACGGTGCCGCCCGCCCCGAGCTCGAGCAGGTGCAGCGCATTCGCCGGGACGTTCCCGACCGCGCCGCCGCCGACTTCGTACCTGGCCGTCACGGTGCTGCCCGCCGGCGGATCGAAGCCGACAGCGCCGGTATGGAAGCGCAGCGCCGGGGCCTCCCGCTCCTCGATATCGACGACGAACGGGAAGTCGGAGTCGGAGGCCTCCGGGTCGAGCAGCGTGTCGACCCACTCGGCGCCCGCCGTGAGGCCGGACGGGAGCGTCACCGTGACGTCGAGCCGGTGCGGCATGCCGGTCTCGTCGAGCGCGACGCCGGGGCCGCCGCGCGAGGGGTCGCCGGCAGACGCAAGCGCGTAGCCGCCGTCAGGCCGCAGCTCGAAGCCGCCGGGGTCGACGAGCCGGCCGTGGTGTGCGGGGACGAGGTTCGCACGCGCCACGGTCACCTCGTCTGAGCCCTCGGAGGCGTCGATGCCGACGGCGTAGGAGCGGGCGAGGGCGTCCTCCCGCGACCAGGCGACGCGGAAGAGCGGCAGCGCGGAGCCGAGCAGCGGATCGGCGATTGGCTCGACCGCGGTGAGCGTGACGACCTGCGCCGTGCGGCTCGCGCGCGGGTCGCGGAAGGCGTTCGCAGGGGTCACGACCGGCCAGTCCTGCGCGCGCGTCGCCCACGCGTGGTGGGACGTGCGGTCGATCGGGTCGACCACCTCGAAGGCCAGCAGGTCGCCGGGCGCGAGCCACGTCGCGCCGAGCGGATCGGCGGGCTTCGGCCGAACGAGCACGCACTCGGTCGCGCCCTGCGGCAGGCAGCAGGCCTCCTCGCCCCAGTCGTAGATCGGGATCTCCCCGAGGCCATCGCGCGCGGTGAGGGCTGCGTCGAGGGTGAAAGCGAGGTCGGAGCCGGGCGCGTCGAGCGCGACGTCGCCTGTGGCGACGGTCGCCGGTCCCGTCCCGGGAGCGACCTCGACATGAACGACGAGCCGCGCAGAGACGGCTTCGCCGAGCCGGTAGTCGACGAGGCGCGTGTGCCGCCTCACCGAGGTGCGCAGGCGCGCGGTCTCGAGGTACGCCTCGGTGGCGACGCGGTCGAGGCGGTAGTGGAGGACGTCACCGATATGGGCGAAGAGCTCGAGCACGGTGACCGTCGGGTCGGCGATCGAGACGTCGGCGTCCGGGTGCTCCCGCAGCAGAAACTCGAGCAGCGCCTGGCGCAGCGAGCGCCAGTCGCGCGCGAGGTAGTCGTGCACGGGCGACGGCTCCGGCGGCGCGGGCGCGGGCGGCACTGCGAAGCACGAGCCGAGCGCGTCGCACTCCGGCCGCAGGCGCGTCGGCAGGATCGTGCGCAACGGGTCGAACGCGACGGGCGGCGGGTCGACGACCTCGATGCGGTAGAGCGTCGGGTCGGGAGCGCCCACGAGCGTCAGCTCGACGTGAGCCGTCGGTGCGTTCTGGATCGACGCGGCCGAGATCGAGACCGGTGTGACGCCGCGGCCGGCGGTGAGCTTCCAGACCGCTGGGTTCGCGAGCGCGGCCGGTGGGTCCTGGTAGAGCCAGACGTCGAGGAAGAGGCTCGCGCCCGAGGTCCGGACCTGGGCAGCGCGAAGCCCGTGCACGGTCGCGCCGGTCGCGAACAGCGCTTCCGGGCGGTGCAGGGACGGGCAGGAAGGCTCGAGGGTCGCGGCGTCAGACACTCGTCCGCACCTCCGTCCGCAGCGGGGGTCCCGCCGAACGCAGCCGGTAGGTGACCGACGCGTCGATTTCCGACTCGCCCGCGATGCCGATGGTCACGTCGAGCACCTCGATGCGGTCGCCGAGTGCGCGGTCGAGCGAGTCGCGGGCGCGCGCATCGATCAGGCTCGTCAACGCGAGGTCGAGCGGTTCGAACAGCGCTGTTCCGAGCCCGGCGCCGAAGTCGGGCCGGTGCAGCCGCTCGCCAATGCCGGTGAGGAGAACGAGGCGCACTATGTCCGCGATGTGCCGCTCGTCGACCGCCTGCTCGAGGCGTCGCGCCGGCGTGAGGCGGTATGGGTGCCGTGCCTCGCTCACCGCCCCTGCACCTTCGTCTGGAAGCCCGACAGGGTGGCCGGTCCTTGCGGCGCGCCCGCGGCGTTCACGCAGAGCCCGACAGAGCTCGAGAGGAGAACCGGCGTGCCGCCGACCTTGACGCGATTCGCCGGGGCGAGCCACTTCACCTGAAGGCACGGAGACGGTGCGCCCGAGACGTTGAACGAACAGCCGGCGATCGTCACCTGGTCGGAGACGACGAGCGCCGGGCTGCCGCCGAGCGTGACGCGCTGGTTGGACGGCGTTGCGACTCCCTGGCCGCCGTGCGGGCACGTGATCTGCGTCGCCGCGTCGAGGAGGAACGCCATCACATCACCTCGAGGGCGCCGTCGTTGATCGAGATCGAGGCGCTCGTCAGCGCGATCTTCTGGCTTCCGAACTCGATCGAGATCCCGTTCGCGTCGAGCTTCACACCTGCGCCGGAGACCGCCGTCACCTCGATCGACTCACTGCCTGCACTGTCTTTCAGCTCGATCTTGTGCCCGGCCGGGGTCACGAGCACGAGCACGTCGGGCCCGGCGTCCGGCACGCCCTCTCCGTCGGCCCACGAGCCGCCCGACCAGATCGGCACGCGGCTCGTGTCGCCGGCCGGCCATTCGACGTAGACGAGGCTCCCCACCGGGGGCACCGCGGCGAGGCCCGCGTTCTGGCCCGCGTACGGGCTGCAGGGAACAGCCCACCCCGTCGTCTCGTCCCCGAAGACCTCCGGCACCTGCACCTTGATGCGCGCGAGGCCGCGCGGGTCGTCGTTGTCGGTGACGATCGCCTGGTACTTGCCGGTGAACCGCTCGGTCACAGCAAGCCTCCGAGGCCGCCGCTCGAGCCGAACGGCTCGTCGCCGGTGAGGCCGAGCGCATTGCGCACGAGGGTCAGCTGCTGGCGGTGGCTCTCGAGCGTGACGATGTGGCGGACGCGCTGGACGAGCCAGCGGCCCGACAGCGTGGAGCCGAGACCGCCGACGAGCAGCGGCTTGCGCGCACGCAGCAGCAGCCCGGTGCGGTCTGCGTCGATCTCCACGCTGAGCCGCACGGCGAATGCCGACCGGCGTGCGAGCGCCTGCGCGGTCGACGACGGATCGATCTCACCGGTGACGTCGTCCGGCGTGAGGAGCATCGTCGCCCGGCCACCGAGCGAGTGCGCGCCCTGTGTCTGGTCCTCGCCGTCCGAGTCGGCCGTCTGCGCGGAGTCCGACAGCGCCGGGATGCGCGAGACCTTCACTTCGTGGCCCTCGACGAGGCTTGCGCTCGCGCTCACGTGCTGCGCGTCGGCACCGAAGCCGAGCGAGAGTTGTCCCTGCGGTTCGGCGAGCGGGTCGATCGAATGGAAGTGACCGATGATGCGGGTCTCGGTCGCCTCGAGGAACGCGACGTAGCCCCACTTCGCGGCGAGCGCACGCAGGAACGTCAGGTCGCTGCCGCGCTGAAGCACGACATGGACGTCCGGGTCGGGGCCGTCCGGCGTCGATTCGAGATCGGTCGTGAAGCCGTAGGACGAGAAGATCGTCTCGGCGATGGCGCTGTCGGAGCTGCCGGGCCAGGCGACGACTTTCTCCTCGAGATCGAGCTCGAGCGTCCGGTCGACCGCAGTCACGGAGAGCTTCGATGCGCCCTCCGGGTCGATCGTCCACGAGGCTTCGGTCGAGCGGCCCTCGAAGCGATAGGTTGCATCACCGCGCGTGACCTGCACCACGAGCGGTGTCGAGGGCGTGAGCAGCGGGTCGAGGACGGAGAGCCATTCGCCCGTCGGATCGGCGTCGAGCGTGGCGACAAGAGTTGCTGCGTCGGCGACGTCCAGGGACTCCTCGATCTGCACTTCGACGAGCGAGCGCAGAGCGTCGTCCGAGAGCCGGTCGCCGTCCAGCTCGACGAGGAGGCGGGAGTCAGGCACGCGGCAGTCCGATCGTCTCGCCCGGTTCTTCGAGTCGGGTGGCGTCGGGCCACGGGTTCGCGTCGGCGAGCACCCACCAGCGCGTCGTGTCTCCGGTCGCCGCCCGGCCGAGCAGATCGAGCCGGTCGCCGTCGCGCACTTCGTAGCTTCCGTTCAGCGGCGGCTCGGGCGCCACGCGCGGCGCGCCCATGATCCGCGTCGAGCCGTCCGGCGCCTGCACCGCGATCTCCGGTAGACCGAAGTAACGCGAGATCGGGGCGACCGGCATCAGGAGAGCTCTGCGATCTGGGCCAGCTGGAGGACGGCCTTCGCCTCGCGTGCCCCCTGGTAGTACTTGGCGGCGGCGCGCGCGACGGTGTCGTCGGTCGAGAGATCGTCGACCCGCAAGACGGTGAAGCTCAGGTCGGCCGTCGCTTGGATCGGGTTCAGCAGCTCGTCGAAGTCGGTCTCGTGGATCGTCAGCGACTTGAGCCGCACCGGCGTGATGCGCTCGGGCCCCCAGACGAAGAGCGTCAGCGGCAGCCTGCCCGCAGGCACGGCAGCGCCGCTCCCGCCGAGCAGGCCTCCGGTGAGCGTGCCCGCGAGGCCGCTGAGCAGCGAGGTGCCGACCGGTTGCACGAGCATCTCGAGTGCGGCGAGACGCGGCGAAATGCCGAACGCGGTCGTGAGCGCGCCGCCGCGCTCCAGGCCGTCGGTGGCGTCGAACTCGAGCTTCACCGTGTAGTCCTCCGAGGCCGGGCGGACCGCGTTGCGCGCGGCACCGGTCGGCTCGCTCCCCTCTCCCGTCGCGGGCGCAGCGACCTGGAAGACGCGGGTGATCTCGGTCGGGTTGTACTGAAAGAAGACGACCGTCGGCACGAGCCCGAGGAGCGGGTCGGAGTAGGAGGCGAGGAAGCCCTTGATCAGCGCCACGGGCCCGCCTCCGCACTCGACGCCTCGCGCACCGCGCGGGCAACCGCCCGCGCGACGGCGTCCTCGGGGCCGGTCGGGAACACCCCGCCCGCGAGCCGCCGCTCGATCGCCGCACGCAAGAGGCCCGGTGCCGGCACCGCAGGCACCTCGACGCGCACGTGGAGAGGCCTGCGCGGCGTCACGAGCCGGCCTCCGCGAACAGCCCGGCGAACGACCTGCCGAGCTTCTCGTGCTCGCGCCGGAGGGCGTGGACGACGTGGGCGCGCGTCACCGTGCCGCCGTCGGCAGCGGCAAGGTAGGCGGCGGCGAGAGCGGCGCTTTGGATACTCCCGCCGGAGAGCTCCGGCTGGGCGAGCTCCTCCCAGTCGAGCCGGTCAAGCGACGTCTCGGGTGGGAACGAGCGACGCCAGAGGTCGGCGCGCAGCGCGTGGTTGGGGTGCTCGAAGCGGATCACGAACCGCAGCCGCCGGGCGAACGCTTCGTCGAGTGCCGACTGGCGGTTGGTCGCGAGCAGGACGAGACCGGTGAACGTCTCGATCCGCTGCAGGAGGTAGCTGACCTCGAGGTTCGCGTAGCGGTCGTGCGCGTCCTTGACCTCGGTGCGCTTGCCGAAGAGCGAGTCCGCCTCGTCGAAGAAGAGCACGGAGCTCGCCCGCTCGGCCTCAGCGAATGCAGCGGCGAGGTTCTTCTCGGTCTCGCCGATGTACTTCGACATGACCGCCGAGAGGTCGACCCGGTAGAGATCCTGCCGCAGCGCATGAGCGACTGCTTCGGCGGCGGTCGTCTTCCCGGTACCGGGCGGTCCGGCGAAGAGCCCGATCACACCCTGCCCACGCGGCATGCGACGGCGGAAGCCCCAGTTGTCGAGCACGACGTGCTGAAGCTCGACGTGTGCAACGAGCTCGCGAAGCTGAGCGAGCGGCTCCGGCGGGAGGACGAGGTCGGCGAGCGTGAAGGCCGGTGCGACGAGCGCGGCGAGCCGCTCGAGCGCGTGCTCGGGCTGGCGCCGCGCCGCGTCCCAGATATCGCCGGCTGAGAGCGGACGGTTGTGCCAGAGGGCGTCGGCGCGCGCGCGGGCGAGCGTCTGCTCGACGTCCCGCTCGGTGAACGCAAAGCGTGTTGCGAGCGCCGGAGCGAGCCCGTCCGCGGCGGGCGCGGCGGCGGCGAGCGCCTCCTGCCAAAGCCGCTCCCGCTCGTCGAACCCCGGGGCCGGCAGGTCGACGACGTAGCTCCCCGCGACGGACTCGCCGGGCGCCGCGATCGCGACGAGCGGACCGTCGCTCGCGCGCCACCGCAGCTCGGTGGCGGTCGCGGCGTCGACGACGGGCAGGCCGACGCCGGTGCGTGCCAGGAGCCGCAGCTCGGCCCCCGGGCGGTCCCCGCCGACGGGAACGCGGCCCGCGTCCGCGGCCGCGGCCGCGGCCACCGCGGTACGCCCGATGCCGACGGCGCCGCGCAGCAGTACGGCTCCGCCCTCACCGGAGCGGAGCCGCCGTACGAGCGCCGCGGTCGCCGCTTCGAGCCGGGACGGTGCGACGCCGTCGACGACGAGGGCCTGCGGCAGGCCGCCCGCGAGCAGGAGTCGCGCGGTCGGGGTGAGACGCAGCGCATCGGTTGCGCCTGCATCCGCCTCGAGCACCCCGTTGACCACGAGCGCCGAACCTTTGTCGAGTGCCGACGGCGGCTCGAGTCCATACGGCTCGAGGACGAGATGCAGCAATGCGGCCGAGGCGTGGCGCCGGGCGGGGTCGTCGTGCGCGCATCCGAGGACGATCGCGAGTTGCGGGTCTGCCTCCGACCACCAAGCGGCGGCGACGAGCGCCTCCTCGCCGGGGGAGAGGCGAAACGTCGCGGTGATTCGCGCGAGCGAGCCGTCGCCTGCCTGCAGGAGCAAGCTCAATGCGTCGTCGGTTTCTGCGGCGGACGGCGCAGGCCGGGCACCAACGCCCGCGACGATGCACGCCACCTTCGCGTCGAGGCCCTCGTCGCCCGGCGCCGTCCAGAGCAGGTGCAGCCGGCGCAGGTAGCCCGCGAGCGCGGCCGTCAGGATCGCGAGGTGGGCCTCCAGGCGCGGGTCACTCACGCGACGGTCACATTCCTCGTCGGGCCCGCGACCTTGCCGGCGCGGAGGAGGATCTCCGCGGGGCCGGATGTGGTGGCCGGCGGGATCGTCACCCTGACCTGCGTTGGTGAGATGAACGTGACCTGCGCCAGCGACCGCCCGCGCAGGAAGACCTCGACGTCAGCCGCTGCGTGCACCGTCTGCAGGATCACGGGAACGCCCTTCGCGAGCGGTGTGGCCGGGCCCGTCACCGCGGGCACGACCGTGATGCCGATGCTGTCGCGGCCGATCGGGAGCCCCGAGTCCGAGGCGGAGACGTCGAGCTGCCGCAACCCCGGCGTGATCCGCCCGTCCGGCAAGTGCAGGCGAACATGGCCCGGCGGGGCGCCGGTGAGAACGGTCATCGCCCAGTCGGGGCCGGCCGGATCCTCCGGTTCGTGGACGAGCGTGAACGCTGCGCCCGTCGTCAGCCCTTTGAGCTCGGCATCGATGTCATCGTCGAGCGAGGCGCGCGCGGGGCTCACCGACACGAACCGCGGTCCCATCGACGGCGCCACCGCGATCCGGCGCGTCTTGACCGGCGGCCCCGCGACGTGAGTCTTCGTCGGCTGGACCAGCACGACGCTCACCTCGTAGCCGACCGAGAGTCGAATCGGCCTCGACGCGGACGTCCAGATCTTCGTGAGTGACTCGAGGTCGAGCGTCTCGAGCACGATCCGCAACGGCTCGATCAGCGGGGCCACGAGTGTGGCGAGCGCCGGTGTGAGCACGGGCGAGCTGTCCCCGATGATCCCGTTCTCGTGCACCGCGCGCATCACGGCTGCGAGCCCGAGATGCGCGAACTGCTCCTGGTCGCCGTCGTGCGTGGGCTTCGCGGGGTACGCGGAGAGGAGATAGGAGAGGCGCAGGGCGAGCGGCGGGTTGCCGCGGGCGGTCCGCCAGCCGGTACGTGGCGGCTCCATGTTGCGGTAACTCGGATCGGGACTGACGCGGTAGAGGAACCAGTTGAGGCGCAGGCTGTCGTCGTCGCGGTCGAGCGGGCCCACGCTGATGTCCGGTTTTGGCGCGAGCGCGGCGACCGCGTCTGTGGCGAGCTTGCGGAGGATGTCGTCGACCCCCTGGATCGCGGTCGTGGTCGACATCAGCGCGATCCTCGGTGACGGGAGAAGCCGGCACGCCGTGCCGCGACCGACGCGAGCGGGTCGGGGGCCGGCGGGCGGGCGGGCGGGGTGACGATCTCGATCCGGTCGATCACGACGGGAGGCGGAGCGGCG
>DAISLG010000039.1:0-13515 GCA_036820565.1 Gaiellaceae bacterium
ATGCCACAGTTCAGCGCGAAGGGCGTCGACCTCGCCGCGCCGGCGTACGAGGCGCTGCTCGCGGAGACCTACGACGCGCTCAAGGCGGTCAACCCGAAGATCAACGTGATCGGCGGCTCCGTCTCGCCGCGCGGGCAGGACAAGGCCAAGTCCTCGCGCCAGACGCACTCGCCGACGACGTTCATCCCCGATCTCGGCAAAGCGTACCGGCTCAGCCACCGGACGAAGCCGATCATGGACATGTTCGCGTTCCACCCCTACGGCGACAACTCGAGCCAGGACCCGGCGTTCGCGCACCCGAAGTCCACCTCGATCGGGATCGCCGACTACACGAAGCTCGTCGGCCTGCTCAGGCTCGCGTTCGACGGCACGGCCCAGCCCGGCTCCAAGCTCCCGATCATCTACGACGAGTACGGGCTCGACTCCGTGATCCCGGGCGACAAGGGCTCGATCTACAACGGCACCGAGCCGGCGCAGACGAAGCCGATCCCGGAGTCGCTCCAGGGCCAGCGCTACGGCAAGGCGATCGACATGATCGGCTGCCAGCCGAACGTCAAGATCATGCTGATCTTCCATGTCTCCGACGAGCCCGGCCTCGGCCAGTGGCAGTCAGGCATGTACTACGCCGACGACACGCCCAAGGCGAGCCTCGCGACGGTCAGGCAGGCGTCCGAACGCGCCGCCAGCGCCGGCTGCACGAACGCGTCGCTGCGGCCCAAGGCGGCGCCCGCGGTCAAGGCGAAGCCGAAGGCAAAGGCGAAGACGAAGACGAAGGCGAAGGCGAAAGCCAGGCCGAAGCGCGGCTAGCGGCACTCTCCAGCAGCTTTCGGCAGACTCACCTGTCATAAACTGCAAGAAATCTTCGCCGGCGGCATCTCGCAGGGCATGCCGCACAACCGAACGACCTCAACGAAGCACCCCCTCCGCGCCACCGCCCTGCTCCTCCTCGCCGTCCTCGCCGTGGCCGCATCGGCGCATGCCGCCCCGCCCAGGCTCTACGTGGGAGCAACCGAGGACGCCGCGAAGAACGTCGACCCCGCCGTCGCGCAGGCGAAGATGGACCTCGCCAAGCTCGCCGGCCTCGACGTCGTCCGGCTCAGCACCGTCTGGACCGGAGCCTCCACCCCCGCGCCGGAGGAGTTGCTCGCCCTCTCGAATGCGGCCGCAGCCGCGCACATCGACGGGATCCGGCCGATCGTCTCGATCTACCAGTTCAGCCGCAACACACCCGTCACCGCCGCCGCCCGGCACCAGTCCGCGGCCTACGCGGCGGAGCTCGCACGGGCACTGCCGACCGTGAAGGACTTCATCGTCGGAAACGAGCCCAACCTCAACCTGTTCTGGATGCCGCAGTTCAACCCCGACGGCTCCGACGCGGCCGCGCCCGCCTACGAGGCGCTGCTCGCGGAGACCTACGATGCGCTCAAGGCGGTCGACCCGACGATCAACGTGATCGGCGGCTCGGTCTCGCCGCGCGGCCAGGACAAGTTCAGGTCCGGCCGGCAGACCCACTCGCCGACGACGTTCATCCCGGACATCGGCAAGGCCTACCGCGCGAGCGGGCGGACGAAGCCGATCATGGACATGTTCGCGTTCCACCCGTACGGCGACAACTCGAGCCAGGCGCCGAAGTTCGCGCACCCGCGCTCCACGTCGATCGGGCTCGCCGACTACGGCAAGCTCGTCGGACTGCTCCGCCGCGCGTTCGCGGGCACCGCCCAGCGCGGCGGCTCGCTGCCGATCGTCTACGACGAGTACGGCATCGACTCGGTCATCCCCGCGAGCAAGACGGCCGCCTACTCGGGCTCCGAGCCGGCGGCGACGAGGCCGGTGCACGAGTCGCTCCAGGGCTCGCGCTACCGCGAGGCGATCCGGATGGCGGCGTGCCAGCCGAACGTCCGGATCCTGCTGATCTTCCACGTCTCCGACGAGCCGGACCTCGGCCGCTGGCAGTCCGGCATGTACTACGCGGACGACACGCCGAAGGCGAGCCTCGCACCGGTGAGAAGCGCGGCGCAGGCCGCCGCGGCGGGAGGCTGCCGAAGCTAGCATCTGGTCGATGGCAGGCCAGTACGTCGCGTACACGTTCTTCCGGGTCGATCCTTCCTGGCGGCGCCTCCCGATCGAGGAGCGTGCCGCCGGGAAGGACGCCTTCGCCGAGGTCGTCGAGGACTGGGCGGGACGGATGGAGTCCCTCCGCGCCTACACCGTCTCCGGCGTGCGGCCCGACTGCGACTTCTTCCTCTGGAAGATCACCGAGCGCTACGAGGACCTCGGCGAGCTCGGCGCAGCCCTCAACGGGACGCCGCTCGCGGGCTGGCTCGAGACGCCCTACTCGTATCTCGCGACGACGAAGCCCTCGCAGTACACGAGCGCGCGCAAGGCCCGGAAGATCGTCCCGCGGGGCCACCCGTACCTCGTCGTCTACCCGTTCGTGAAGACGCGCCCGTGGTACGCGCTGCCCGCCGACGAGCGCCAGCTCGCGATGGACGAGCACATCCGGATCGGCGCCGAGTTCGTGTCGATCCAGAACCACACGACGTACTCGTTCGGGATCGACGACCAGGAGTTCATGACCGCGTTCGAGTGCGAGGAGCCGGCCGACTTCATGCACCTGATGCTGACCCTGCGCGAGACCGAGGCGTCGAGCTACACCGAGCGCGACACGCCGATCTTCGTCGGCCAGTCCGTCCCCGTCCGCGAGGCCCTCGACCGGCTCGACGGGACGTCAGACGTACCGGTGCTGGTCGCGCCAGATGCGCACCAGCGCATAGACACCGACGGCTAGCACGACGAAGAACACCAGCGCGTCGAGTCCGCTCGGGCGGCCGTAGATCAGGTAGCCGATATCCAGGACGATCAGCACGGCGGCGCCGTAGAAGACGGCCATCACCCGCGTCGGCCAGCCGCCGATCTCGGAGCGCCGCTCGCGCCAGACGAGGTAGACGAAGAAGGCGATCGCGAGCAGGAACCCGAGCTGGGCGAGGATGGAGAGGGCGGAAAGCGTCTGCTGAAGCTGGAGCACGACGACGACGAGCGCCACCAGCGCGACGATCAGGAGGCCGCGGACGGTGCGGTTCATCTCGTTCCAGATCCTCATGCGGTCATGTACGCGCGGACGGCGAGGGCGGCGGCGACCGCGGTCGCGCCCGCGAACCAGGCGAGCCGTGCCCTTGGCGCAGCCGGCGCGTACAGCCACGGCGAGAGGACGGCGAGCAGCGACAGCGTCCCGTAGGCGTAGTGGAGCTGATGGCTCGCGCGCCGGTGCTCGGAGAGGAGTAGCAGCCCCGCCCCGACCTGCGCGACGAGCAGCGTCTGCGCGAGCGCGAGCAGGTGCCCGAGCGCGTGACCCGCACGGCGGCGCCGGTACGCCGCGAACCCCCAGACCGCCGAGGCCGCGCAGACGGCGATCACGAGGAATGCCAGGGTGTGGTGCGCCGTTAGCATCGGTACCGAAGCGCACCCTACCGAGAGGATTCCGACGTGGTCGAAGCAGGCGAGCCGGCTCCCGATTTCGAGCTCAAGAGCGACTCAGGCGAGACGGTGAGCCTGTCGTCCCTGAAGGGGAAGCCGGTCGTCCTCTACTTCTATCCGCGCGACGACACTCCGGGGTGCACGGCGCAGGCGTGCGCGATTCGCGACGCGTGGGGCGAGTTCCAGGCGAAGGGCGCAGTCGTGCTCGGCGTCAGCCCCGACGACGAGGCCTCGCACGTCAAGTTCAAGGAGAAGTACGACCTGCCGTTCCCGCTCCTCGCCGATCCCGACCACAAGGTCGCCGAGGCCTACGGCGCCTGGGGCGAGCGGAAGAACTACGGCAAGACCTACATGGGGATCAAGCGGTCGACGTTCGTGATCGGGCCCGACGGCGACGTGCTCAAGGCGATCCCGAAGGTCGACGTGCAGACGCACGCGGCCGACGTCCTCGCACTCCTCTAGGTCTGTTACTTGGTGAGTGCGACCGTGCGCTCGGAGCCGGTTGCGTAGTCGTCCCCCAGCTTCTCGCGCAGCTTCGTCGCGAGCGCGCCGCTCTCGGCCAGCTCCTCGACGATGTCCGCGCCGCCGATCAGCTCGCCGCCGACGAAGACCTGGGGGATCGTCGGCCAGCCCGAGATCGCCGAGAGCTCCTGGCGGATCTGCGGGTCGGGCAGCACGTCCACCGTGGTCACGGGCGCACCGAGCGCGCGGAGCGCCTCGAGCGCGCGGCCCGAGTTGCCGCACATGATGAAGCTGGGGTTGCCCTTCATGAACAGGGCGACGGGCTCGTCGGAGACGATCTGCTGGATCTGGTCGCGGAGCTCAGGCATCGGTTCCTCTCGTTCGGATTCGTAGCTCATGGATGGTGCCATCCGCGAGCGGGGCTGCGAGCGCGTCGTAGACGAGCCGGTGCTGGTCGACGAGCGACAGGCTCTGGAAGCGTGGGCTCACGACCGTCACCTGGAAGTGGTCGCCGCCGCCCGTGCGGTCGACGACGGAGAGCTCTGCGGCGTCGGGAAAGGCGTCCCTGAGCAGCGCCTCGAGCGGTTGCGTGGCTACGTCCAAGGTGCGGATGAGAGGACTTGAACCTCCACGAGCTTTCGCCCACACGGACCTGAACCGTGCGCGTCTACCAATTCCGCCACATCCGCGCGAACGCACAGTGTAGCCACGTACGATGGCCCTCTTGCAACGAGTACTGCTCCTGTCCGCGGCGGCGCTGACCGTGCTCGTCGCGACCGGCTCCGGACAGGGACGGCCGGGTTCCGGGCCCCCGGTCGAGGTCGTCGTGACGCTCGGGCCGCCTGCCGGGCGCACGGCCCTGGTCGACGCGGCGCAGCGGTCGTTCGAGGGGCACCTCGCGGCCGCCGTTCCGTCCGCACGCGTCCGCTGGCGCTACCGGCTCGTGCTCGACGGGCTCGCCGTCGTCGTCCCGGCGGCGGAGATCGACCGGGTCGCCGCGCTCCCCGGCGTGACGCGCGTCTACCGGAGCGTCCGCTACCACGAGCGGCTCGACCGGAGCCCGTCCGTGATCGGCGCGCCCGAGCTCTGGGGCCCCGGCCTCGCAACCGCGGGCCAGGGGATGAAGATCGGGATCATCGACGACGGGCTCGACCAGACGCATCCGTTCTTCGACCCGGCCGGCTTCGCGATGCCGCCCGGCTTCCCGAAGGGGAACACCGCCTTCACGACCGCGAAGGTGATCGTCGCGCGAGCCTTCCCGCCCGCGACCCCTGCGTACGCGAACGCGGCCCGGCCGTTCGACCCGGGCAACTCCTTCCACGCGACCCACGTCGCGGGGATCGCCGCCGGCAACAACGGGCTCACCGCCGTCGTCCCGCGCGAGGGCACGTTCCGGAACGTCTCCGGGGTCGCGCCGAAGGCCTATCTCGGCAACTACAAGGCGCTGACGATCCCGACGCCCGGCTTCGGGCTCGACGGCAACTCACCCGAGATCGCCGCCGCGATCGAGGCCGCCGTCGCCGACGGCATGGACGTGATCAACCTCTCGCTCGGAGAGCCCGAGGTGGAGCCCGAACGCGACCTCGTCGTGCTCGCGATCAACGGCGCGGCCGACCGAGGCGTGATTCCGGTCGTCGCGGCGGGCAACGACTTCGACCAGTTCGGCTACGGCTCCGTCAGCTCGCCCGGCAACGCGGCAAAGGCGATCACGGTTGCCGCCGTCTCGAAGCTCGACGTGATCGCGCCGTTCTCGTCGGCGGGCCCGACCCCGGTGTCGCTCCAGGCGAAGCCCGACCTCAGCGCGCCCGGCGTCTCGATCGTCTCCTCCCTGCCCGGCAAGAGCTGGGGGATCCTCCAGGGGACGAGCATGGCGAGCCCGCACGTGGCCGGAGGCGCGGCGCTCCTGCGCGAGCGGCACCCGACGTGGACGGTGGCGCAGGTCAAGTCCGCGCTCGCGCTCACTGCGGTCCCGGTCTACACCGACCTGACCCGCACTGCGGAGACGCCGACGACCCGCGAGGGAGCCGGCCTGATCAACCTTCCCCGCGCCGACACCCCACTCCTCTTCGCGGACCCCGTCGGACTCTCGTTCGGCGAGCCGCGCCAGCACGAGCACATCACACGGACCGTCTCCCTGAGCGACGCGGGCGGCGGCGCCGGCGACTGGGCCGTCTCGATCCAGCAGCAGACGAGCTCGCCGCTCGTGACCGTGACGGCCCCACCCACCGTGACCGTACCGGGAACGCTCGCCGTCGACGTACAGACCGGGAACGGCGAGGATCGTGACTTCACCGGCTTCGTGGTGATCGCGCGAGGCACCGTGACGCGGCGGATCCCGTACTGGTTCCACGTCACCGCGCCCCGGCTCGGGAGCGAGCCGCACGCGACCCTCCGCGGGCCCGGCGTCTACACGGGCACGACGAAGGGCCGCCCCGCGCTCGTCTCGACCTACCGCTACCCCGAGGATCCGACCGGCGCCGGCCTCCCCGCCTCGTATCCGGGGCCCGAGCTCGTCTACCGCGTCACGCTCGACCGGCCCGTCGCGAACTTCGGCGTCGCCGTGATCCGCCACGGCGCCCACGTCCGCATCGACCCCCACGTCGTCTTCGCCGGCGACGAGAACCACCTCGTCGGCTATCCCGGCCTGCCGCTGAACCTGAACCCGTACCTCCCGGTCTACGGCCGCACCGAGCCGGTCGCGGGCGCAATCCTGCCGAAGGTTGGCTCCTACGACGTCGTCTTCGACACCGTCTCCGCGGCCGAGGCCGGAGCGTTCTCGTTCCGCTACTGGATCGACGACGTGACCCCGCCCGCCCTCCGGCTGGTCCGGGCACGGCCGCTCACGATCGCGGTGACCGACGCGGGGGCCGGCGTCGATCCGCGCTCGATCGTCGTCCGGGTCGACGGCAGCGCCCGGCTCGCGCGCTACGCGGCGGGGAAGATCACCGTGCCGGGGAAGCTGGCGCCGGGCCGCCACCGCGTCGTCGTCCAGGCCTCGGACTTCCAGGAGACGAAGAACATGGAGGACGTGCCGCTGATCCTCCCGAACACGCGGGTCCTGCGGACCGTCGTGCGCGTCCCCTAGGGAGACTAGGGAGCGCCGTCGCGGTCGATCGTCGGGAGGTTCGCGAGGTCGCGCTCGACCGCGGCCGCGAACGCATCGGCGTCGTCGTCCGCGACGTCGGTGCGGATCAGCGTCAGCTTCGACTTCCGCTTCGCGCGCCGGCGGCTCCGGCGCTCGTCGATCCCCACGCGGCTCGCGATCCGGGGCCATTCGAGCCCGAGGACGACGGCGGCGGCGCAGACGAGCAGGAAGACCGCTGGAAGGCTCAAGACCGCGAATTCTACCGGCGCGGATGCGCCGCCGACCGCCGCCGGGCTACCAGTTCCCGCCGAGCGAGGCGGGCAGCGGGACGTTCTCCGGGTGGATCACGTAGACGATCCCACCCGTCGCGGGGAGCCAGGCGCGCTCGAACTCGGTGCGGTCGTAGACGTGCCGGACCGTCGCGTCGCTCGTCGAGGCGGGGTCGTTGACGATCGGGTCGCCGCCGGCGGTGAAGCCGACGATCACGAGCAGATGGCCGTTCGTGCCCTTGTCGAACAGGAACCCGGTCAGCTTGTTCGGATTCGCGGCGATCGAGGCGACGAGCGGGATCCCGGCCGCGATGAACTGCTCGGCCTCCGCGAGCGAGCGCAACTGCGTCACCTCAGCGTCGAGTCCGCGGGCGGCCGCGTAGGCCGTGTTGAACGGCCAGTTCCCGGTGCCGTGGTAGTGGTAGTCGTACGTGTACCGCGCCGTGTAGTCGACCCACGGGTCGGGGTAACCGACCCACGAGGTCTCGGCCGCGGTCGGGCCGGCGCCGAAGTACGCGACCACCATCGCGGTCGAGGTCGGGCTGCACCACGCCTCGCCGCCGCCGTCGTACTGCGGGTACTCGCCGGCGTGGATCTCCTGCGAGTACGTGGGCACGGCGAGCTCGATCCCCCGCCCCACGCCCGGCGCGCTCGGAATCGCAGGCTTCTCGTTCGGGGCGTTCGAGGCGACCGCACCGACTGACCGGAGCGTCGGCGTCGCGACCGTTGCGCCGGTCCGGAACAGCGTCACCTGGAGCCGGTAACGCGTCAGCGGATGATCTTTCGCGAAGAAGGTGTCGATCGCCACGTAGCCGTCGGCGTCTCCCTGCCCGCCGACCGATGTCCGCAGGATCGTCTCGTCGCCGTAGGCCCAGCGGCCCATCACGTACCACTTCGTCTCCGTTCCGCGGTCGGTGACGCCCTTCATCCTGACCTCGAGCCACGTCCCTGGCGGCGTGTCCACGTTCCAGGAGGAGACGAGCTCGGTGAACGCGAGCTGCGGGTCGAACCACGGCGACGTCCACGAGCCGGTCGTCTGGCCGGAGGCCAGCGTGACGGAGCCGCCCGCGCCGACGGTTCCGGCGAACGAGCCGGACGAGAAATCGGTGGCCGAGCTGAACGAATGGAAGCTGATCGGAACCGGCTGCGCGGCGAGGGCGGAACCGGGGGCGGCGAGAACGAGGGCCGCGACGGCGAGGACGAGCGCGAAACGCGTCATCGGGCGATCGTGTCAGACTCGGGGGCGGTGATCAAACGGCCGCTCCTCCTGCTCGTGGCCGCGCTCGCAGGCTGCGGCGGGTCGACGACGGCCGAGACCGCTCCGACCGCCGGCCCAGCCACGACGACGGCCCCGGCGACGACCTCCGTCGTCGTCTACGAGCTCCGCGACGGCAAGGTCGCGCCCGAGCGCCGCAGGGTGAGCTCGATCCGGGCGGTCGCGGCCGCCGCGCTCGCGGAACTGGGCGTGGACGTGCACCGGCTCTCGATCGTGGACGGAACGGCGACGATCGAGCTCGATCCGCCTCCCTCGGAGGAGGTGCTCGCGCAGATCGTCTATACGCTCACTCGGTTCCCCACGGTTGCACGGGTCGGGCTCGCAGGCCGGACGCTCACGCGGGCGGACTTCGAGCGGCTGACGCCCCAGATCCTCGTCGAGCAGCCGCTCCCCGGCGACGCGGTCGGGCGCACGATCGAGGCGTCGGGCACGGCCAACACCTACGAGGCGACCTTCCAGCTCGAGCTCGCAGCCGGCGGGAAGACGGTGTCGTCGCAGGTCGTCACGGCCACCTCGGGCAGCGGCCGCCGCGGCACGTGGACCGCGTCGATCCCGGTGCCCGCCGAGCTGTCCGGCCCGACGACGATCGTCGCGTATGAGGCTTCGGCCGAGGACGGCTCGCGGCTGCACCAGGTCGAGATCCCTGTGCGCATCTCGCCGTAGCGCGGTCGCTACAATGCCGCCGCCTTCCCCGGTAGCTCAATTGGCAGAGCGACGGACTGTTAATCCGTAGGTTGTTGGTTCGAGTCCAACCCGGGGAGCTACGCGAGCCCGTCGAGCGCCTCGCGGATCTTGACGAGCGCCCGCTGAAGCTCGAGCGTCCGCTCCTGCGGGGCCGCGGCGAGCTCCTGCTTCAGGTGGCGCTCGCGTAGCCGCAGGAGCGACTCCGAGCCGGTGTCCTCGTCGATTCCCTCCGCCGCGGCCCTCGCGTCGAGCTCGGAGATGTATGCCGCGACCTCGGGATCGGCTTCGGTGCCGTCGACGAGGTGCTCCCGCAGCCGGCGGTGAAGGTCGCTGCGGAAGTGGTCGGGCGTGAGCTCGCCGAGCATCCGGACGAGCTTCGGGCGGCCGATGCAGGCCGCAAGCACGTTCCGCTCGAGCCGGTCCCCCGCCTGGAGCAGCTTGGGCGTGATCGTGCCGGTCGAGGCGCGCGCCGTCGCCGCCAGGCCGGCCTGCGTCTCCTTCGGCAGGTCGAGCTTGTCGGCGGCGAAGCGCATCGCGTCCTGCCGGTCCGGCGAGTCCTCGAAGCGGGAGAGCACCTCGCGCACGCGGCCGAACGCCTCCTGCCGGTCGGGCGCGCGCTCGATCTCGAGCCGCACGCGATACCCGAGATACGTCTCTGCCCCGGCCAGACGCTCCTCGAACGAGTCCGGCGCCTCGGCCGGGTCGACGCCGGGCGGCAGCGCGACGACCTTCACCTCGAAGCCCTGCGTTGCCGCGAGCTCCATCCCGCGGAGCGTCGCCGCCTCGCCGGCCGCGTCGCCGTCGAAGCAGAGGTAGACCTTTCGCGTCAGCCGCGAGAGCTCCTTCAGCTGGCGCTCGGTCAGGGCCGTCCCCATCGACGCGACGACGGGCAGCAGCCCGGCCTGGCGCAGCGCGAGCACGTCGGTGTTCCCCTCGACGACGACGGCGCGATCCTCCTTCGCGATCGCCGCCCGCGCGCGGTCGAGCCCGTACAGGATCGCCGCCTTCGAGAAGAGGTCGCCCTCCGGTGAGTTGACGTACTTCGCGCGCAGCGGGTCGTCCTCGCGCAGCTTGCGGGCCTGGAACCCGCGCACGCGCCCGCGCGCGTCGGCGAGCGGGAACAGCAGCCGCTGCGAGAAGTAGTCGCCGCGCCGGTTGGCGAGCCCCGCGTCCTGGAGCTCCTTGACCGTGAACCCCTTCTCCTCGGCCTTGCGCGAGAGCGCCTGCCCTCCGGGGGCGAGGCCGAGCCGGAACTCGCGACACACCTCCTCGCGCAGGCCGCGGCCAGCGAGGTACTCCCGCACGGGCTCGCCGGCCTCCGCCTCCCACAGGTAGCGCTCGTAGAAGCTTGCGGCCTGGTCGAGCACGGCGAACAGCCGCTCGCGGCGGTGCCGGTCGGCGTCGGCCTGCGGCGACGACTCGTCGTACTCGAGCTGGACGTTGAACCGGTCGGCGAGCAGCTCGATCGCGGAGGCGAAGTCGAGCTGCTCCGTTTCGCGCACGAACGTGATCAGGTCGCCCTTCGCGCCGCAGCCGAAGCAGTAGTAGAACTTGTCCTGCGCGTTCACCGAGAAGCTCGGTGTGCGCTCCTCGTGGAAGGGGCAGCGGCCGGTGTAGCGCGAGCCGACTTTCCGCAACTGGGTCCGGCCGGAGACGATCTCGACGAAGTCCGCCGCCGCCTTGACCTCCTCGACGGAGCTGTCCTTGATCCGGGGCACTAGCTGGTCGCAGCGTACGAAAGGGCGAAGCGGTCGGTCATCCCCGCGACGAAATCGACGATCGCGTCCGGCTCGTCGCCCCGCTCGGCCAGCTGGTCGAAGATCTGGTGGATCACCGCGTGCGCGCGCTCGTGCTCGCCCTTCGCGTGCGGGCCGTTGTAGACGCGGTCGAACATGAAGGTGCGAAGTGCCAGCATCGCCGCGCCGACCTCCTCGCTCTGCGCGATGTCGCCCGTCCGCTCGGAGGTCGCGACGAGATCGTGCGCGAGCGTGTCGATCCTGCGGGAGCCCGTCGGCCCGAGCAGCTCCACCTCCGCGCGCGGAAGCTCGGCCGGCTCGAGGATCCCGAAGCGGATCGCGTCGTCGATGTCGTGGTTGATGTACGCGACCCGGTCGACGACGCGCACGATCTTCCCCTCGAGCGTCTGCGGCTCCTTCGTGCCGGTGTGGGTGAGGATTCCGTCGCGAACCTCCTCGGTCAGATTCAGGCCCTCCGAGATCCGCAGCGACTGCTCGTTGTGGCGGAAGCGGCGCCCGAAGCGCTCGTGGAGCGCCTCGTCGAGCGCGTGCTCGCCCGCGTGCCCGAAGGGCGGGTGGCCGGTGTCGTGCCCGAGCCCGATCGCCTCGACGAGATCCTCGTTCAGCCGCAGCGCGCGGGCGACGCCGCGGGCGATCGCCGTCGTCTCGAGCGTGTGCGTCATCCGGGTGCGGTAGTGGTCGCCCGCCGGTTCGATGAAGACCTGCGTCTTGCCCTTGAGCCTGCGGAACGACTTCGAGTGGAGGATCCGGTCGCGGTCGCGCTGGAACGGCGTTCGCATCCCACATTCGTCCTCGGGACGGAGGCGGCCAGCGGTCTCGTAGGAGCGCACCGCGCGCGGCGACAGCCAGCTCTCCTCGTGCTCGCGGATGCGCGCCTCGAAGGCGTGCTCGACTCGTCCGGCGACCTCGGTCATCGACCTCCTAGCCTAGTTGCTGGCCCGGAGGGTGGCTCGTGCGCGTGGACGGGCCCGTGCGCGTGGTGGGGCGACGCGCCACGCAACCCGGACCCATCCCCAACCCCCACCCTCCCGAGGGGCTTGGGGTGGGACATTCACGCTAACGCGATCGTGACTGTTCGGACACCGTCCGCGTGTGACGAAAGCGTGACGTTTCGTTCACAGGATGATCGGCACCGTCCCGCCGTCGGCGCTCCACGCCGCGCCCGTGACATACGAGGCGCGGTCCGAGCAGAGGAAGACGATCACGGCCGCGATCTCGTCGGGCTCGGCAAGGCGGCCGAGCGGGCGACCGGAGCCGACCTTGGCGAGAACGGCGTCCCGGTCGGCGCCGATCTGGTCGGCGAGGCCGCCTTCGCCGAGCCAGGCCTCGGTCGCGGTCGGGCCGGGCGTGACCGCGTTGCAGCGGATTCCGTCTCCCGCGTACGCGTCCGCGACGAGCCGCGACAGCGACAGCATCGCCGCCTTCGTCACCGAGTAGTTCGGCATCCCGACGGACGGTCGCTTGCCCGCGGTCGAGGAGACGTTCACGATCACGCCGGCACGCCTCGCCCTCATCGCGGGCAGCACGGCTCGCGTCGCCCGCACCGCGCTCATCACGTTCAGCTGCCACATCGCGTCCCACTGCTCGTCCGTCAGCTCGTCGAACCTGGCCTGGTACGCCGCGCCGACGTTGTTCACGAGGCAGTCGACCCGTCCCAGCTCCCGCACGGTGTCCGCCACGAGCCGCTCGGGCTCGCCGGGGAGCGAGAGGTCCCCCTTCCAGGCGAGCGCAGCGCCGAACTCTGGCGCGTCGCCGCGGCCGGAGAGGACGACGCGCGCTCCCTCTTCGACCAGCATCACCGCGGTCGCGAGCCCGATGCCGCCGGTCGAGCCGGTGACGATGCACACCTTTCCGCCGAGACCCAGGTCCACGACGACTAGCCTAGCCGCGTGACGACGATCCTCCTCGCACGCCACGGCGAGACCGACTGGAACCGCACGGGCCGTTTCCAGGGCCACGCCGACCCGCCGCTGAACGACGCGGGCCGCGCCCAGGCCCGCGAGCTCGCCGACCGCCTGCGCGACACGCCCTTCGATGCCGTCTACACGAGCGACCTGCGACGCGCGCACCAGACCGCGGAGATCGTCGCCGCGAGCCACGGCGTTCCCGTCGTCGCCGACCCCGGCCTCCGCGAAGTCGACATCGGCTCCTGGTCCGGGCTCACGCGCGCCGAGGTCGAGCAGCGCTTCCCCGGCGCCGAGCACCACGACGGCGAGTCGCGCGCCGACCACCTCGCGCGCGTGCTCGAGACGGTCGAGCGGATCGCCCGCGCCCACCCCGACGGGCGGATCCTGATCGTCTCCCACGGCGGCTCGCTGAGGGCGCTCCGGCGGCACTGCGCCGGCGAGCCCGTGCACCCGATCGAGAACTGCGGCGTCTACGAGCTGCGCTTCCGGGAGGGTGCACTCCGCCCGATAGACTGACCGCGCCGGTGGAGGACTACACGAACAAGTACAAGGGCGAGCAGGTCGAGATCGCCCTCTTCGGCGGCGAGTACCAGGACGGCGT
>DAISLG010000040.1:0-13397 GCA_036820565.1 Gaiellaceae bacterium
GTCAGCTTGTCGGCGCGGAGCGCGCGCTGGAGCGGGTGGCGGCGGAGCCGCTCGACGAGGTCGGCTCGTCCGACGACGATCCCCGCCTGCGGCCCGCCGAGCAGCTTGTCGCCCGAGAAGCAGACGAGGTCGGCGCCGGCGGCGAGGCTGTCGCGCGCGGAGGGCTCGTCCTCGAAGGTCGAGAACGCCCCGGAGCCCAGGTCGTCCACGAGCGGGATCCCGTGGCGCCGCGCCGCCTCGGCGAGCTGCGGGACGGTTGGCTGCTCGGTGAAGCCGACGACGCGGAAGTTGGACTGGTGCACGCGCAGGTACAGCGCGGTCTCGGGCCCGGTCGCGCGCTCGTAGTCGGCCGCGCGGGTCCGGTTCGTCGTGCCGACCTCGACGAGGCGCGCGCCCGAGCGGGCGAGCACGTCGGGGATGCGGAAGCCGTCGCCGATCTCGATCAGCTCGCCGCGCGAGACGATCACCTCCCGGCCCTCGGCGAGCGCGGCCAGCGCGAGCATCACCGCGGCCGCGTTGTTGTTGACGACGAGCGCCCCCTCGGCGCCCGTCAGGCGACCGAGGACGCCCGCGATGTGGTCCTGGCGCGATCCGCGTACCCCGTTCGAGAGGTCGTATTCAAGGTTGGAGTACGAATGTCCGACTTGCAAGACATGCTCCAGAGCAGCCTCCGCGAGCGGCGCTCGGCCCAGGTTCGTGTGGACGACGACGCCCGTCGCGTTGAGGATCCGACGCAGGGACGGCCGGCGGGCCGCGTCCAGCTCCTCGGCGAGCTTCGCTCCGAGGTCGCCCGGGTCGGCGCCGTTGCGGATCTCCTCGCGGGCGCGGGCGAGCACGGCGCGCGCCGCCTCGACCGCGAGCGGATCGCCGCTCCCGCGGGCGAGCTCGTCCACCGATGGCAGGTCTCGCAGCTCCATGGCTCCCGTACGGAAGTTTACGGAGGGTTGTGCAAGATTCCGTCCTCAGCGGACGTCTTGTAAGCCGTGGGGATCGAAACGCGTGCTCTGACGAACCTCGCCCGCGCCGCTTCGGCGGGCCCTGGGGACGTCGTCTCGCTGCTCGGACGGATGTGCGCGAGCATCGCCGAGACGCTCGGCGCCTCGAAGCTCGAGCCGGTGCTCGAGGGCTTCCCGGAGGACTCGACCGGGGTCGCGACCTGGGCCGAAGGCGAGCTGCTGATCCCGCTGATCTCGGCGGACGGGCCGGTCGGCTGCCTTCGCGGCCGCTGCGAGACCGAGCCCGAACTGGAGCTCGCCGCCGCGTGCGGTGCGCTCGTCGCAGCGTCGGTGCAGCGCGCGCTCGAGTACGCCGAGCTCGAGCGGCTCGGCCTGCTCAAGAGCCAGTTCATCGCGCTCGCCTCGCACGAGCTGCGCACGCCGGCGGCGGTCGTGCACGGGATCGCGAAGACGGTCGAGGCCCACGGGGACGACCTGCCTCCGGACGAGCTCGCGAAGCTCCGCGCGATGCTGTGCGACCACACCGAGCGCCTGACCCGGATGCTCGAAGACTTGCTCGACCTCTCGCGCCTCGACGCCAAGGCGATCAAGATCGAGCCGACCCGCGTGGACGTGCGCGAGAAGATCGAGGAGGTCGTCGCCTCGATCGCGGGCGAGCGCGCGGGCGAGGTCGGGATCGAGGTCGAGCCGGGCCTGTGCCCGCTCGTCGACCCGCGTGCGCTCGACCGGATCCTCGGCAACCTCGTGGCGAACGCGCTCAACTACGGCGAGGGGCCGGTCCGGATCAAGGCGGCGCAGAACGACCGGCACTTCCGCCTCAGCGTCGAGGACGCCGGCGAGGGCGTCGCGCCCGCGTTCGTGCCGCAGCTGTTCGACCGCTTCTCGCGCGGAAACCACGCCGCGGACGACGGCGGCTCGGGCCTCGGCCTCTCGATCGCGCAGTCGTACGCGCGCGCACACGGCGGGCAGCTCTTCTACGAGGATGCGTCGCCGCACGGTGCCCGCTTCCAGCTCGTCCTGCCGTCGCCGCACTGACAGCTCGTTCTGCTGCTTAACTTCGCGGCGTGACCGAGCTCGCCGCCCGCATCGTCCGGCCGCCGCGGCTCGGGCTCGTCCTCGTCGCCGCGACGGCGCTCGGCCTGCTCGCGGCGGGATACGTCGGCTTCAGGATGCTCGAGTTCCGCGGCGAGGCGCGCCCCGGCGTCCATGTCTTCGGCGTCGACGTCGCGGGCTCCCGCCCGGCCGCCGTCGCGCTCGCGGTTCGCCGTGCCGGCGCCGCGGAGCTCGCGCGGCCGCTCCGCGTCGACGCGAACGGGCACGCGGTCGTCGTCCGCGCGGGCGAGGCTCTGCGGCTCGACGTGCCGCAGACGACCCGGGCTGCGATGGCCGCCGGCTCATTCGTCCCGTTCTCGACGAGCGACGTCCAGCCGGTGTTCCGGGTCAAGCCGGCCGGCCTCGCCGCGGTGGTCGCGCGGATCCAGCGGCACGGTCGCCCGCCGGTCTCCGCCTCCGTCCGCATGCGGGGCACGACGCCGGTCGTCGTCCCGGCGCACGCGGGCCTGAGCCTCGACCGCAAGGCGTTCCTCGCCTCGCTCGAGCGCTTCCAGCCGGTTGCGACCTTCCACGCGGAGACGCCCCGGATCCTCGACCTGGCCGCCCGCCGCGCCGCGCTCGTCGCCAAGGGGATGGTCGTCGTCCCGGTCCGGCTCACGTTCAAGGGCCGCGCCGTCGGCACGCTCTCGCGCGAGCGGCTCGTGTCGCTCCTCCGCTTCGTGCCGAGGCGGGACCGATACGCCGTCACCTTCAGGCGCGCGGCGCTCGCGGACGCCGTCCGGCCCGCGCTCGGCCCATGGCGGAGCCGCGCGACGAACGCGCGCTTCGAGGCCTCGGGCGAGACGGCCCGCGTGATCCCGTCCCGCCCCGGCTTCGACGTCGACCCGCGCGAGGCGGTCGGCGCCGTCCTCGCGGCCACCCACGGCAACCGGATCGCGCCGCTCGCGCTCGCCGCCGTCCCCGCCGACTTCACGACCGGGGAGGCGAACGCGCTCGGGATCCGCCGCCGGGTCTCGTCGTTCACGACGGAGATGGGCGCGTCCTCGTCGAACCGGATCCACAACGTCCATTTGATGGCCGACTTCATCGACGGCACGATCGTCAAGCCCCGAGAGACGTTCTCGTTCAACGGCGTCGTCGGCCCGCGCACCTCCGAGCGAGGCTTCCTCGAGGGCCAGATGATCGTCGGCAGCCTCGTGCTCCCGGCGATCGGCGGCGGCGTCTGCCAGACGGCGACGACCCTCTTCAACAACGCCTTCGACCTCGGTCTCCCGATCGTCGAGCGGCACAACCACAACCTCTACCTCAGCCACTACCCGCTCGGGCGCGACGCGACCGTCTCGTGGGGCGGGCCCGACCTCAAGTTCAGGAACGACATGAAGAGCGGTCTGCTGATCAAGTCGTCCTACACCGACTCGACGCTGACGTTCACGTTCTACGGGACGCCCGAGGGCCGGCGCGTCACCGCCGTGACGGGGCCGAAGGTGAACTGGCGTCCCGCGAAGCTGACCTACGCCGTCGACCCGAGCGCACCGGCCGGCTCGGTCAGCGTCGTCGGCGGCTCGGGCGCGTCCGGGTTCGACGTCTCGGTGTACCGGACCGTCTACCGCGGCGACCGCGTTCTCCGGAAGGACACCTTCACGTCGAGCTACGTCCCCGAGGGGCCGACGTCGGTCTACGGCCCGGGCCGGACGCCGCCGGGCTCGTACATCGTGATTCCGCCTCACTAGCGCGTTCCACCAATCCCTCCTAGCGGAGGCCGGCGATGACGGTCTCGACGGCCTCGGCCGGATCGTCCGTGACCGTGAGCAGGTCGAGGTCGGCCGCGGAGACCATCCCCCCGTCGAGCAGCTCGGCCTTGACCCAGTCGAGCAGCTCGCCCCAGTAGTCCGAGTCGAACAGGACGACCGGGAAGTGGGAGAGCTTGCCGGTCTGGATCAGCGTCAGCGACTCGAACATCTCGTCGAGCGTGCCGAAGCCGCCCGGGAAGACGACGTACCCCTCCGCCGCCTTCGCGAACATCGTCTTGCGCACGTAGAAGTGCGCGAACGTCAGCGAGACGTCGAGGTACGGGTTGACGTGCTGCTCGTGCGGGAGCTCGATGTTGAAGCCGACCGAGAGGCCGCCGCCGTCGCGCGCGCCGCGATTGGCCGCCTCCATCACGCCCGGCCCGCCTCCGGTGACGACGGCCCAGCCGCGCTCGGCGAAGAGGCGGCCCGTCGTCCGTGCCGCCTCGTAGGAGCGGTGATCCTCGGACACGCGTGCGGAGCCGAAGATCGAGACGGCGGGCCGGTCGATCCGCGCGACGGCCTCGAAGCCCCGGAGGAACTCCGCGCCGATGTGGGCGACCTGCTGCTCGAGGTCGTCGTGCTCGGCGTCGGCGGAGAGGATCCGCCTGTCGTCCATCAGTGGCTCGGCCGCCTACAACCGGTTCTGGGTGACGTGGCTGTAGTAGGCGCCGGCGACGAGCAGCGCCAGCGTGCCGACGTACATCACGCCGACGGCGAAGGCCCGCCCGCGCTGGTCCTCGGAGCGGAGCTGCCGCCACGCCTTCGAGATCGCGCCGCCGTCGAGGATCCCGACCGGGAGGAGGTTGATCCCGTTCAGCAGGAAGCCGGAGTAGCCGAGCGCGCGCATCAGGTTCGAGTCCTGCGCCTCGCCGATCCCCCAGAACGCGGCCGCACCGAGCCCGCCGACGAACGGCCCCGCGATCGCGACGCGCGCCGTCTGCCACGCGTCCCCGCGCAGGTGCTTCACGTACGCGCCGATCAGCGGGATGAAGCGCGGCCACTGCGGATGGAGACCCTCCCGCGCGGCCTCGACGTAGTGGCCCATCTCGTGGACGAAGATCAGGACGACGAAGCCGACGGCGAAGCGCCACCCCCAGATCAGCGCGTAGGCCCCGACCGAGATGAAGATCCCGAAGAACTTGAACGCGAAGAACCCGAATTTCAGCGCCAGCCCGAAGAGCACGATGACCGGCGTGAAGATCTTCCTCAGGATCCCGCGCCAGTTCGTCCCCTGCGGCTGGATCGGGTCGTAGTCTCGGTACTCCACTAGGGCAGTTCTACCTTGCGCCCGTCGACTTCAACCTCCGGCTCGGAGAAGACGCAGTCGACGTGGATCGCGGCCTCGTTGACGCCGCCGTAGGAGCCGGTGTTGCGCCCGATCGCGACGTGGGCGGTGCGGGCGGCCTTCTCGTCGAGCATCACGTGGCCGCGCGGCGCCAGGGCCGGGTTGAAGCCGATCCCGAGCTCGGCGATCACGTCCGCGCCGGTGCCGGAGTCGGCGACGAGCTCTCGCAGCATCTGCGCGGCGCGACCGCCCTCGATCGAGATGACGCGGCCGGCCTCGAACCGGAGCGTGACCGGGGCGTCGACGAGGCCCGGGACGGTGTACGGGACGGTCAGGTCGGCGACGAGGACGCCGTCGGCGCTGTCCTCGAGCGGCGAGACGTAGACCTCGCCGCTCGGATAGTTCGCCATCTCCCCGGCCTCGAGCGGCTTCGCGTCGGTGCGCCACGGGCGGCCGCCGGCGCGCACGGTCAGGTCGGTGCCCGCCCGCCCGCGGATGCGGATCAGGTCGGCTCCGTCGAGCTCGTCGAGGAGCGCCTGGGCGACGCGGCTGAGATCGGGCGAGGGCTGCGAGAGCTCGCCCTCGAGCAGGGCCTTGTCGACGAATCCGAGGAAGAGCTCGCGGCCCTCGTTCTGCGCGACCGACTCGGCGAGCGCGAACCGCTCCTGCGCCTCGTGGCCCTTCGGCTCCTGGGCGAGGAAGAAGAGCAGATCGGTGCGGATTCCCTCCTCGACCGGGGCGAGCCCGTTCCAGAGCTCGAGGTGCGCGTGGGCCCCCGCGTCCCGCGCCGCAGCGAGGAGCTGCGAGCCCTGCTCCAGCAGGGGCTCGTCGACGACGACGAGCACCCGCTCGCCGGCCTCGAGGCGGCCGGCCTCGATCAAATTCCGGGTCCAGGCCGGGTGGGGAAGCTGGCGCACGACTCACGCACCGTAGCGACCGCCGACCTACGAGCCGCGCCCGATCCACTCCTCGCCGCCGTCGTAGCTTTCCTTCTTCCACACCGGGACCGACTCCTTCAGCGTGTCGATCGCCTCCTTGCACGCGGCCAGCGCGTCGCCGCGGTGCGGCGCCGAGACCGCGATCACGACGCTCGTCTCGCCGATCCCGACGCGGCCCGTGCGGTGGTGGATCGCGATCCCGCAGAGGTCGTACTTGTCCTGGAGCGCCGCCGCGATCTGGGTCATCACGTCCTCGGCCATCTCCGGGTAGGCCTCGTAGTCGAGCCACTGCACCGCGCGCCCGCGCGACTCGATTCGCGTCGTGCCGCTGAAGGTCGCGATCGCGCCGGCGCGCTCGTCGGCGACCTCGGCGACGGCGGCGTCGAGCGAGAGCGGCTCGTCCGAGAGCCGGAACGCTCCGCCCGAGACCGGCGGGATCAGCGCCAGCTCGTCCCCGTCCGAGAGCCCGGTCGAGCGGTCGGCGTAGCCCTTGTTCAGCGCGTAGAGCAGCCCCTTCGGCTGGGCCCCGAGGTCGAGCTCGGCCCAGACGTCCTTGATCGTCGCGCCGTCGGGCAGCTCGAGCTCGCGCGTCGCCCAGCCCGCGCGCTCGCGCAGGCCGGCGAAGAGCTTGACCGTCACGATCATGCGTACCATCTTGCCGATGGCGACGACCGGACACGACCGCCGCACCGAGTCGGGGATCGAGCTCAAGCCCGTCTACACCGAGGCCGACGCCCCGGGCCGCGACGCGCTCGAGCCGCCCGGCGAGTTCCCCTTCACGCGCGGGCCCTACCCGGACATGTACCGCGGCCGGCCCTGGACGATCCGCCAGTACGCGGGCTTCGCCTCGGCCGAGGAGACGAACGAGCGCTTTCGCTACCTGCTCGAGCGCGGGCAGACGGGGCTCTCGGTCGCCTTCGACCTGCCCACGCAGCTCGGCTACGACTCCGACGACGCGCGCGCGCTCGGCGAGGTCGGGCGCACGGGCGTCGCGATCGACTCGCTCGAGGACATGCGCCTCCTGCTCGCGCAGATCCCGCTCGACGAGGTCTCGACCTCGATGACGATCAACGCGCCCGCGTCGATCCTGCTGCTGCTCTACGAGCTCGTCGCCGAGGAGCAGGGCGTCCCGGGCACGGCGCTGCGCGGCACCGTCCAGAACGACATCCTCAAGGAGTACGTCGCGCGCGGGAACTACATCTTCCCGCCGCGCGCCTCGATGCGGCTCACGACCGACCTGTTCGCCTACTGCGCGGAGCGGATCCCGCAGTGGAACACGATCTCGATCTCCGGGTACCACATCCGCGAGGCGGGGTCGAGCGCGGTGCAGGAGCTCGCGTTCACGCTCGCGAACGGGATCGCCTACTGCGAGGCGGCGGTCGCGGCCGGCCTCTCGCCCGACGACTTCGGCGCACGGCTCTCGTTCTTCTTCAACGCGCACAACCACTTCTTCCAGGAGGTCGCGAAGTTCCGCGCGGCGCGCCGGCTGTGGGCGACGATCATGCGCGACCGCTTCGGCACGACGAACCCGAAGGCGACGGCGCTCCGCTTCCACGCCCAGACCGGCGGCTCGACGCTGACCGCGCAGCAGCCCGAGAACAACATCGTCCGGGTCGCGATCCAGGCGCTCTCGGCGGTCTGCGGCGGCGCCCAGAGCCTGCACACGAACGGGTTCGACGAGGCGCTCGCGCTGCCGTCGCAGCGGTCGGCCAAGATCGCGCTGCGGACGCAGCAGATCATCGCGAACGAGGCCGGCGGGACGGACGCGGCCGATCCGCTCGGCGGCTCCTTCTTCATCGAGGCGCTGACGGACGAGCTCGAGTCGCGTGCGCGTCAGCTGATCGAGCGGATCGACGAGCTCGGGGGCGCCGTCGCGGCGATCGAGCAGGGCTTCGTCCAGAGCGAGATCGAGGAGTCGGCGTTCCTCTGGCAGGAGAGCGTCGAGTCGGGCGAGCGGGTGATCGTCGGCGTGAACCGCTTCACCGAGGGCGACGAGGAGCAGATCGAGCTCCACCGGCTCGACCCGGCCGGCGAGCAGCGCCAGGTCGAGCGGACGGCGCGCGTGCGGGCCGAGCGGAACGCCGACGAGGCGGCGCTCGCCCTGGCCGCGGTGCGCGAGGCGGCCCGCGGCGACGCGAACCTGCTCGTCCCGATGCGCGAGGCCCTGCGCGCCCGCTGCACGATCGGCGAGCTCTGCGAGGAGCTCCGCGACGAGTTCGGCATGTACGACCAGCAGCGCGCACCGGGCTGACGAGGGTGAGGAGCGGAGTGCTCGGTGGATCGCGCCCGGAGCTGGACGCGCTCGTCGGGGTCCGCTCCGCCGGCCATTGGCGGGTCGCGTGGCGCCGCTTCAGGCGCGACAAGGTCGCGGTCGCGAGCGCGGCGTTCGTCGCCTTCGTCGTCTTCGCGATCTTCCCGGGTGCGCCGCTCGCCGGCAAGCTCCTCGGCCACGGCCCGAACGCCTTCTTCCCGTATGCGGTCGACGCCAACCTGAGGCCGTCCGGCCCCGGGACGATCGTCCCGGACACGCCGCTGATGCCCGAGACGCACACCGCGAGCGGCTACTCCTTGGTGCACCCGCCGCCGCCGCCCGGAACCGGCAAGGCGCTGCTCCCGCTCGGCGCGGACGGCACGCTCGGGCGGGACGAGCTGCTGCGGCTCCTCTACGGCGGCCGGGTCTCGCTCGAGGTCGCCTTCGGCGCGACGCTGCTCGCCCTCTTGATCGGACTCGTGCTCGGGTCGACCGCCGCCTATTTCGGCGGCTGGATCGACTCGGTCATCTCGCGCTTCACCGACCTCGTGATGGCGTTCCCGCTGCTCCTGTTCGTGATCATGCTCGGCAGCACCGTCTCGTCGAAGTTCGACCACATCACGTTGCACGGTCTCTTCAACGAGGGCGTGCTCTCGCTCGTAGGCCTGATCGGGCTCTTCACGTGGTTCTATCCGGCGAGAATCGTTCGAGCACAGATCCTGTCGCTCCGCGGCCGCGAGTTCGTCGAGGCTGCCGCGATGACCGGCGCGCGGGACACGTGGATCATGCGGCGCCACCTCTTCCCGCACCTCGTCCCGCCGCTCGTCGTCTACGCGACCCTGATGCTCGCGACGAACATCCTCCTCGAGGCAGGGATCACCTTCCTCGGTGTCGGGATCAAGCTGCCGACGGCGAGCTGGGGGAACCTGCTCGCGACGACATGGGGCACGGTGCTGTCGCCGAGCCCGTACAACCCGCGCACCGTCCAGCCCTGGCTGACGATCCTCCCGAGCGCCGCGATCTTCCTGAGCGTGCTCTCGCTGAACCAGTTCGGCGAGGGGCTCCGCGAGGCGCTCGACCCGCGGGGAGTGCGCCGGTGAGCCTGCGGTATCTCGTCCGCCGGCTGATCGTCGCCGTCGCCCTCCTGTGGGTGCTCACGGTCGCGACCTTCGCCGTCTACTTCGCGATCCCGGCCGACCCGGCCGGCTTCGTCCTCGACATGCAGAGGGCGACGCCGGCGCAGATCGCCAAGGTCCACCGCGAGCTCGGCACCGACAAGCCCGTGTACGTCCAGTACGAGAAGTTCCTCGTCCGGGCGCTCCACGGGGATCTGGGCACCTCGTGGAACGGGATCACGTTCGCGTTCGCGGGCGGCGAGAACGGGACGCCCGTCGGGAGCACCGTCCTCCGGGCCGCCGGGGTCACCGGCTCGCTCGTGCTCGGCGGCGCCGTGCTGCTCCTCCTCGTCGCCGTGCCGCTCGGCGCGCTCGCGGCCTCGCGACCCGGCTCGATCCTCGATCGCGCTGCGATCGCGTTCTCGCTCGTCGGCGTCTGCACCCACCCGCTCGTGGTCGCGCTCGTGCTCCAGCTCTTCGTCGGGAACACCTGGCACCTCGCTCCCCCCGGCGGCTACTGCAGCTTCTTTCCGCAGCATTTTCTCGTTCCCGGGACGACGCGGACAGTCTCGGCCGGCGCAAACCCCGTGTGCTGGGCGTCGCACCTGATCCTGCCCTGGATCACGTTCGCCCTCTTCTTCGTCGCGCTCTACATGCGCATGATCCGGGCGCGCCTGCTCGAGGTGCTCCAGGAGCCGTTCGTCTCGACCGCGCGCGCGAAGGGCGCGTCGGAGGCGCGCATCATCCGCCGGCACGCGCTCCCGAACGCGCTCCTGCCCGTGATCACGATGATCGGGATGGACGTCGGCACCGCGATCGGCGTGGCGGTCTACATCGAGACGGTCTACGGGCTGCCCGGACTCGGATTCACGACGCTCAGGGCACTCGCCGGCATCCGGGGCTACGACCTGCCGATGATCCTCGGCGTCGTGCTCGTCGTCGGGGCGGCGATCATCACGATCAACCTGCTGATCGACCTGTTCGCCGCGGTGATCGACCCGACCGTCGCGCGAGGCCAGGCGCGGAGCGCGTCCGCGACCGGTGGGCTCCGGTAGCGCCGTGCGGATCCTGCTCGTCTCGCAGATGTACCCGGGGCCCTCCGCCCCCGACCTCGGCACGTTCGTCCGCCGGATCGAGCTCGAGCTCCGCGGGCGCGGCCACGAGGTCGACCTCGCCGTGCTCGACCGGCGCTCCGGCGGCAAGCGGCGCTACCTCGAGCTCGCGCGGAAGACCCGTCGGGCCGCGCGTCCCGACGTCGTCTACGCGCACTTCCTCGTCCCCAGCGGCCTCGTCGCCGCCACGGTCGACGCGCCGCTCGTCGTGACGGCGCACGGGCGCGACGTCCGCAACATCGGGTTGCTCCCGGGCGTCGAGACGCTCACCCGCCGGGTCGTCCGCCGCGCCGCGACGGTGATCGCCGTCTCCGAGTACCTCCGCCGGGAGCTCGAGACGAAGCTGCCCGAGGCGGTCGGCAAGACCGAGGTCGTGAGCTCCGGCGTCGATCTCGCCCGCTTCTCCCCGAGTAACAGACCGGTTCAAGATGCGGGGCCCGCGTTCCTCTGCATCGGGGGGTTGACCGAGCGGAAGAACGTGATCCGGCTCGCCGACGCGTTCGCGCGGCTCGGGACGGGCACGCTCACGTTCGTCGGCGACGGGCCTCTCCGCGGGAAGCTGGAGGGGCGGCCGAACGTCCGGCTCGCCGGCGCCGTCGCGCACGACGCGATTCCCGGGTACATCGCCGCGGCGGACGTGGTCTGCCAGCCGAGCCTGATCGAGCCGCTCGGACAGGCGCTGCTCGAGGCGATGGCCTGCGGCCGGACGGTCGTCGCGACGCGGATCGGCGGTCCGCCCGAGTTCGTCCTGCCCGCGGCCGGGATCCTCGTCGACCCGCTCGACGAGGCGGCGCTGACGGAGGCGCTCCGCCGGGCGATCGGGCTCCCGCAGCCGAACGACGCGGCCCGGGAGGCCGCCGCCGCGCACGACGTCAGGCGTCAGGCGGAGCGGATCGAGGCGATTCTCGAGCGAGCCGCTCGAGGTCCGCGAGCCTGAGCTCGATCAGCGGGCGCACCTTCTCGTCGATTCCGGCCTCGACCGCGAGGGCCAGCGCCTGCTCGAAGCTCTCGCGCACCTTCTCGGGCGCGACGCCTTGTTTCAGGCGATTGTCTCCGGTGATCAGGAGCTTCTGAATTTTGGTCCGGACACCGTCTGATCCCACCCGGGAAACCTAACAGCGCACTTCTGCGTTAGAGACACTGAAGATGGAAGCCGCCCTCATCCCTCCGTGCGTGCGAGTCCTGATCGCGGACGACCACGCCCTCTTCGCAGAGGCCCTCGAGGCGATCCTCGCGGGCGACGCGCGGATCGAGGTCGTCGGGCGCGCGCGCGACGGCGCCGAGGCCGTCGCGCTGACGAAGCGGCACGACCCCGACGTCGTGCTGATGGACCTGAGCATGCCCGTGATGGACGGGATCGAGGCGACGCGCCGGATCCGCGCCGGCCGGGACGCGCCGTGCGTGGTCGTCCTGACCGGCTCGAACGCCGCAGCGGACGTCGACCGGGCCCGCCAGGCGGGCGCCGCCGGCTACGTCACGAAGGACGGGATCGCCGCCGAGCTCGTCCAGGCGATCATCGCCGCCGCCGACTGCCGCTAAGCTTGCCCGCGAAATGCTCCAGATCCTCGCCGTCTTCCACGTGCTCGTCTCGGCAGCCCTGATCGGGCTGATCCTGATGCACTCCGGCCGCGACGCGGGTCTCGGCGGCATGGGCTTCACGCCCGCGTCGCAGGGAGGCACCCATATTGTCGAGCGGAACCTGACGCGGGTGACGGTGGTCGTCGCGGTGATCTTCTTCCTGAACACGGTCGCGCTCTTCCGGCTGCTCCGGTAGGGGCCGTGCGCGCCGCCGGCGCTCTCGTCGTCCTCACCGCGCTCCTCGCCGGCTCCGCCGCGGCCTCCTCGCCGCCGACGATCCGGATCGCGGTGCGGACGCTCGCCGACCCGTCGATCGAGCGCACGCTCTTCCCGCGCGTGACCGATCTCTGTCACGTCGCCTCCCTCGGCCCGCTGCGGTGGAGCCTCGCGTGCACACACGAGGCCGAGGTCCGGGCGGCGCTGACGGCGCATGGCTTCCACGTCGCCGGCGGCGTGCTCGAGACCCGGTTCCCGTGGCGCCGCCTGCCGGCGTATCTCGCCCAGATCGGGGTGCGTGGCGTTCGGCGCGTGCACGCCGTCGACGCGGGCCCGCGGCAGATCTCGTTCACGCGGGACGGGCGCCGCTACGAGTTCCTGAGGATGGAGCCCCACGAGGCCGCTGTCGCCTTCCGCCGCGGCGAGGTCGACGTCGCTCCGGTCGCGGTCGGCGACCTGCGCGCGACCCGGCTCGACCCGGTCGTCGGCCCGCGCGTGCGCGTGCGCCCGATCTTCGCCGTCGACGTCGTCCGCTTCGACCTGGTGCGCGGCGCGCTCGCACGAGCGCCGGAGGTGCGGCACGCGTACTGGCTCTCCGCCGCCCGGGAGGAGTACGCGGCGCTCGTGCCCGAGCGCGCCGCCGGCCCGGCCTACGGCCTCCTTCGCGACGACCCGGTCGTGAAGCCCCCGAACCCGCGGCGGTTCTTCCCGTACGCGACCGGGCTCGCCCAGCCCCGTGTCCGGCTCAGCCCCGGGCGCGACGCCGAGCTGGCCTACGGCGCCGGCCTGCTCGCCGCCGACTGGCGCGACTCCGGGCTCCACGCGCACGTGGTGCGCTCCGCTCCGGACACCTTCGAGCGGCTCGTCGCCGCCTACGCCGAACCGGAGGGGATCTTCCTCACGCTCGAGCCGCGGCCCGGGCCGCTCCTCCGGCAGGCCGTCGCCGCGAGCGACCCGCTCCCGATCCTGCGCCGGATCGATGCCCGTCTCCGTGCGAGCGCCGCGATCGTCCCCGTCGCCTGGGTCGCCTCGGCGCGCCTCGTCTCGTCGCGCCTCCGCGGCTGGCGCCAGGACGGCCTCGGCGCCGTCGACTACACGAAGGT
>DAISLG010000041.1:0-13304 GCA_036820565.1 Gaiellaceae bacterium
AGCCGCCGCTGGTCGCCCTCGAGTTTCCCGCGGGGCCGGTTCTTCCACGTCTAGCGGGTGATCGGGCGCGAGTAGGCGCCGCCGAAACCCCGTGAATGGGCCGTCCGTGAGGCGCTGTCGGCCTCCGCCTTCGTGTCGTAGACGCCGCTGAAGACGACGAGGTAGCCCGGGTGGAGGCTCGAGTATTGCGACGAGTCGAGCACCCCGACCTCCGGAAGGCCGGAGGTCGCCGCGCTCCGGGCCTTCTCGGCCGCCGGGCCCTGTCCGCCCTTCGCCGGGAGCGACTCGAGCACGACAGTCCAGCCGTTCCGGCTCGGCCACGGCGTCTTGCCGTTCGGGGGCGGGGGAGGCGTCGTCCGCGCGGGCGACGTTGGCTCGGGCGCGGTCGGGAGCGTCTCCGTTCCGATCGTGGCGGAGACGGTCGTGGTCGGGTTCGAGAGCGGGACGTACGGCTTCGTGAAGACGGTCCCGGTGTTGCTCTCGCCGTCCGTCGTGAACTGGATCGCGGCGAGCGCGCCGACGACGGCGATCACGAGCGACATCAGCGCCGTCCAGACCCAGTCGCCGGGGTACCAGCCGAGCCGCCTGATCCAGCGGCGGCGCAGCGCGGGGACGGCGCCCGCCGTCGCGGGCAGGTGGAGGCCGCAGTCGAGGCAGTACTCCTGGCCCGGCAGGCGCGGCGTACCGCAGCGCGGGCAGACGGCTTCGACCGGAGCCGCCTGCGGCTCCTCGGTGGGGGGCGTCTCCACCTACGCCTCGGGAGCCGGGGGCTCGATCACGGTGTCCTCGCCCGCGGAGGCTGGCCGGGCGCCGTTCAGCGCGGCCGCGGCGGGCCGGCCGCAGCTCGCGCAGAAGCGCGCTCCGGGCAGGAGCGGCGCGCCACACTCGCACTGGGGGAGCGGGCGCCTGCGCGTTGCGAGGAGCTCTCCGATCTCGTCGATCCGATCGTCGATCCCGACGAGCGCCGCGCACTGTTCCGCGACGAGGTCCTCGCGGAACCGGCCGTGGCGGTAGAGCTCGAACACCAGTCCGCCGAGATCGCGCACCGCCTGTTCGCGGGCACGTTCAAGTGCGCGGCGCTCGCGCCGGAGGACGCCGGCCGGCAGCGGGCGCGCCGGGATCGGAGCGGGAGCCTCGTCGGGCTCGGGGGCGGCCGTGTCCGGGGAGCGGAGACGGGAGAGAAACGACATGCAGCCCGAGTCTAACTAGGGATCGAGCTGGATCACGACCAGGCGCTCCTCGGTCATCTCGCGCACCGCGTACGCGGGGCCCTCACGCGTGTTGCCCGAGTCCTTCACTCCACCGTAGGGCATCTGGTCGGCGCGGAAGGTCGGCGCCTCGTTGACCGTGACGCCGCCGAACTCGAGCTCGTGCGCGGCGCGCAGCGCCGACCCGATGCTCGCGGTGAAGATCCCCGCCTGGAGGCCGTAGCGGGTCGAGTTCGCGAGCCGGATCGCCTCGTCGAGCGAGTCGACCGCGGTGACGGTGCAGACGGGCCCGAACACCTCGTCGCAGGAAACCTTCGCGTCGGCCGCCGGGTTCGCGATCACCGTCGGGCGGATGAGCTCGCCGTCGAGCTCTCCGCCGGTGAGGATCTCGCCGCCGGCTTCGCCGATCCAGGCGAGGACCCGGTCGCGCGCGTCCTCGTCGATCACGGGGCCGACGTCGGTCTCCTCGTCGGCGGGGTCGCCCACCTTCAACGACTCGACCCGCGGGAGGAACCGCTCGAGGAAGCCGTCGTAGGCGGGGCGCTCGACATAGATCCGCTGCACCGAGATGCAGCTCTGCCCGGCGAAGGAGAAGGCGTTCGCGGCGAGCTTCTCGGCCGCCGCGTCGAGGTCGGCGTCGGCCGCGACGATCGCCGGCGTCGCGTTGCCGAGCTCGAGGTTGACGCGCTTCCTCGGTGCGCGCTCGGCGAGCTTCCAGCCGACCGCGCCTGAGCCGGTGAAGGTCAGAAGCTTGACGCGCCCGTCCTCGACCAGGGCGTCGCCGATCTCCGACGCGGGCCCGACGACGACATTGAGCCACCCGTCGGGGAGCCCGGCCTCGGCTTCGAGCCCGGCGAGCAGCAGCGCCGAGAGCGGCGTCTGGCTCGCGGGCTTGAGCACGACGGCGCAGCCGGCGGCGAGCGCGGGGGCGATCTTGTGCGCGACGAGGTTCAGCGGGAAGTTGAACGGGCTGATCGCGCCGACGATCCCGATCGGCCGGCGGAGGGTGAACGCGAGCTTGCCGACGCCCGCCTGCGAGGCGTCCATCGGCACGGTCTCGCCGGTGAGCGTCCGCGCCTGGACGGCGGACATCGTGTAGGTGGACATCGCCCGGGCGACCTCGACCTTCGCCGCCTTGAGCGGCTTGCCCGCCTCGTCCGAGATCAGCTTCGCCGCCTCCGCGTGGCGCCGGCCGAGGTAGCCCGCGACGCGGACGAGGATCTCGGCGCGCTTGTGCGCCGGCAGCGGCTCCCGCATGGCGGCCTCGGCCGCGTCGATCGCGCTGCGGGTCTCGGCGGCGCCGGAGCGCGGCGCCCGGCCCACGACCTCGCCCGAGTACGGGGAGCGCACCTCGACGAACTCGGGCGTTGTCGCCACGGCTCCAGTCTAGGAGACTGCGAGCGTGAAGCCACCCGACGTCCACTACGCGAGAAGCGGGGCGACGGCGATCGCCTACCAGGTCGTCGGTGACGCGCCGCGTGACGTCGTGTGGGTGCGCGGCAACATCAACGACATGCTCTCGTCGTGGGACGAGCAGACCTTCGCGCCTTTCGTCGCGGACGTGACGAAATTTGCCCGGCTGATCCTGTTCGACAAGCGCGGCTCGGGGCTGTCCGACCCCGTCACCGCCGGGATCACGCTCGAGACCCGAATGGACGACGTTCGTGCGGTGATGGAAGCGGCGGGGTCACAGCGCGCGACGATCCTGGCCGGCTTCGAGGGAGCGCGCCTCGCGGTGATGTTCGCGGCGACCTATCCCGAGCGCACGGAGGGCCTCGTGCTGGTCGACCCGGAGGCGCGCACCCTCCGCACGCCTGACTACCCGTGGGGCGAGACCGAGGAGGAGCACCGCGCCGGCCTCGTCGACATTGCCGCGCGCTGGGGGACGCGCGAGTTCCTCGAGGAAATGCTCCGGGATGGCAACGCTGTCCTGGCAGACGATCCGGCTCATCTCGAGTGGTGGATCACCAACCAGCGCCGCGGCGCGAGTCCCGCGACCGCGCTCGCGTGGTTTCGAATGATCGCGGACGCCGACGTGACCGACGTGCTCCCGACGGTTCGCGTTCCAACGACCGTGATCCGGGCCGTTTTACCCGCCGAGCAGATCCGTTACGTGAGCGATCGCATCGCGGGTGCGCGATTCCTCGACGCCGACGCGGAGCACGGGCACATTCCACGCTCGCGGGCTCGCGGCATCGTCCTCGGGGAACTGGAGGCGATGGGGACCGGCGCGCAGCCAGAGGAGGATCGGGTGCTGGCGAGCGTCCTCTTCACCGACCTCGTTGGCTCGACGGAACGCGCGGCGGCGGCCGGCGACCGGGCTTGGAAGGACGTCCTCGAACGACACCATGCGCTCGTCCGGCGGGAGCTGGCGCGGCACCGAGGCATGGAGGTCGACACGGCCGGCGACGGATTCTTCGCCACCTTCGACGGCCCGGCGCGGGCGATCCGGTGCGCGCGGGCCATCGGCGAGGCGGTGCGGGAGCTCGGGCTCGAGGTGCGAGCCGGGATCCACACGGGCGAATGCGAGGTCGCCGCCGGCAAGGTCGCCGGGATCGCCGTCTCGATCGGCGCGAGGGTCTCCGCGCTCGCGCAGCCGGGCGAGGTGCTGGTCTCGTCAACGGTCAAGGATCTCGTCGCGGGCTCCGGGATCGAGTTCGAAGACCGAGGCGAGCGCGAGCTGAAGGGCGTCCCGGGGACCTGGAGGCTCTATGCGGTCGCCTGACGACGTCAGGCCGCTCAATCTCTGCGACGTCGAGGCGTTCGGGCGCACGGTGCCGGTCTTTGCGTGGGCCGTGACCGGCGACGGAGCGACGGTCCTCGTCGACACCGGGATGATCGACTCGACACCCGAGCTCGACGCGAAGTGGAAGCCGACGCTGCATCCGTGGCCCGACCTCGGCGACGTCCGCGCCGTGATCAACACGCACCTCCACTTCGACCATTGCGGCGGCAACCGGCGGTTCGCCGGAATCCCCACGTTCGTCCAACGCGCGGAGCTCGAGGCCGCCGTCGAGACGGATTACCTCGTCGACTGGATCCGCTTCTCCGGCGAGAGCTATGAGCTCGTAGACGGCGACGCGGAGATCCTTCCCGGGATCTCGGTGCTCTTCACCCCGGGCCATTCGCCTGGGCACCAGGCCGTCGTCGTCGAGACCGGCGAGGGGCCGGTCGTCCTCGCGGGCGACGTCACCTACGACCGCCGAGAGCTGCCGAGCTCCGACGACCCGTCGATCCGCCGGATCCGCGAGCTCGGGCCGCGGCGGGTCTACATCTCGCACTCGTCGCGGCCCTGGGAGCCGGGCGTAGACTGACCGGCGATGACCACCGACGCGCTCATCGTCGATGCGGTTCGCTCACCCATCGGGAAGCGGAACGGGACGCTCTCCGTGATCCGCGGCGACGAGCTCGCCGGACGCGTCCTGAACGCGCTCGTCGAGCGCTCGGACGTCGATCCGGCCGAGGTCGAGGACGTGCAGATGGGCTGCGTCACCCAGATCGGCGAGCAGGGCTGGAACATCGGCCGGATGGCGCCGATGGTGGCGGGCTGGCCGGAGACCGTCTGTGGGACGACCGTCGACCGCCAGTGCGGCTCCTCGATGCAGACGAACTTCAACGCGGCGACCGCGATCTGGTCGGGCCAGCTCGACCTCGTCGTCTCGGCGGGGGTCGAGATGATGTCGCGCGTCCCGATGGGCTCGAACGGCGGCGAGCTCTCCGAGCAGCTGACCGACCGCTGGCAGATCGTCCCGCAGGGGATCTCGGCGGAGCTGATCGCGCAGGAGTGGAACCTCTCGCGCGAGGCGCTCGACGAGTACTCGCTGCGTTCCCACGAGCGCGCGCTCGCCGCGACCGAGGCGGGCAAGTTCGAGAACGAGATCGTGCCGATCGACCTGACGAACCCGCACGCGGGGACCCTGATGGGGGTCGACGAGACGCCGCGTGCCGACACCTCGCTCGAGAAGCTCGCCGCGCTCAAGCCGGCGTTCATCCCGGACGGCGTCGTGACCGCGGGGAACTCGAGCCAGATCGTGGACGGCGCCGCGGCCGTGCTGATCGCGTCGGAGCGGAAGGCCTCCGAGCTCGGGCTCGAGCCGCGCGCCCGCTTCGTCTCGTTCGGTCTCGCCGGGGTCGACCCGACGCGGATGCTGCACGGCAACCCGGAGGCGTGCGCGAAGGCACTCGCCCGCGCCGGGCTCGGCTGGGACGACATCTCGGTGATCGAGGTGAACGAGGCGTTCGCGTCCGTCGTCCTCCAGTTCGCCAAGGACGCGGGGCTGGAGGAGCGGATGGACGACGTCAACCCGAACGGCGGCGGGATCTCGCTCGGCCACCCGCTCGGGGCGACCGGCGCGCGAGTGACGGCGACGCTGCTAAACGAGCTCGATCGCCGCGACGCCCGCTACGGCGTCGCCTGCATGTGCATCGGCTTCGGCCAGGCGATCGCGGCCGTGATCGAGCGGCTCTAGCCCGCCTTCGCGCTTGCGCCGCAGCAGGGGCTGCTCGAGCCGCTGCCAGCTGAGCCAGGCGCACGCGACGGCCGCTGCGACCAGCAGTGCGACGACCGGGAGCGACAGAGCACGCTCGACCGCGGCCCCGCCGCCGAGGTGGTGCTCGATGTCCACGAAGGAGTTGTAGCTCCCGAGGAGCAGCGGCTCGTGCCAGAGGTAGAGGCCGTACGAGAAGCCGCCCAGCCCCGTCAGCGCCGGGAGCGAGCAGAAGCGCGCGAGGCGCGCGCCGGGCTCGGCGAGCATCGACCCGAGCGCGAATGCGAAGGCGGTCGCCATCAGCGGCACGAACAGAATCGTGCGCGCCGCGTCGCCGGCCGTCGGGGTGACGCCCGGATGCGCAAACGGAAGCGCGACGAGGCCGGTCGCGAGCGACGCGAGCAGGAGCCGCCGCGCCGACGGAAGCACGCCGCTCTCGTGCGCGACCGCGAGCAGCATCCCGATCGCGAACAGCCCGATGAACTCGGGCAGCGCGAGCGGGAGCCCCGGCCACGCGTGCTGCGCGAAGCCGTACCCGGTCCCGACCGCGACGAGCGGCGCGATCGCGGCCGCATGCCGTCGGGCGCCGCCGCGCGCGACCCGCGCGACAGCCCAGGCGAGCGCCGGCAGCGCCGCGTAGAAGGTCACCTCGATGCAGAGCGTCCAGGCGGGCCCGATCGCGACCTCGGTCGTCCGGGGAAAGTAGATCTGGAGGAAGAGGAACTGCCTGACCCAGCCCCACGCGGGCCCCTGGAGGAGCAGCGGATGGAACAGGACGATCGAGACGGCGAGGGCGACCCAGTAGGCCGGGACGATGCGGAGCAGCCGCTTGCGGGCGTAGCGGCCGAGCCGGGGCGCCGGCTCGCCGCGCAGGCTCGCGGCGGCGTACGGGCGGTAGAGCAGGAAGCCGCTCAGGACGAAGAAGACGGTCACCCCGAGCCAGAGGTGCGTCCAGACCGGCTCGAGCACCGGCACGCCGGTCCCGTTGCGAAAGCTCGGCGCGAACAGGCGCACGTGGTACAGGACGACGGCCGCGGCGGCGAGGCCGCGCACGCCTTCGATGCCGGCCAGGTGGGTACGTCGCGGGGTCACCGGGTTTCTATCGGCCGTAGGATTCGCCGCCGTGAGGATCGCGAAGGTAGGAGTCGTCGGGCTCGGCACGATGGGTGCCGGGATCGCGCAGCTCTGCGTCGAGGCCGGCTTCGAGACCGTCGGCCGCGAGGTCGAGCTCGCCCGCGCCGAGCAGGCCAAGGGCACGATCGCCCACTTCCTCACGCGCAAGGTCGAGAAGGGCACGCTCGAGCAGGGCGCGCGCGACGAGGCGATCGACCGGCTGACGCTCACGACCGACCTCGCCGACCTCGCCGGGTGCGACCTCGTGATCGAGGCGGCGTTCGAGGATCTCGCCGTCAAGCACGAGCTGTTCGCCGCGATCGAGGAGGTCGTCGGCCAGGGCGCGATCCTCGCCTCGAACACCTCGGCGCTCTCGGTCACCGAGATCGCGTCTGCGACGAAGCGGCCGGAGCGCGTCGTCGGGATGCACTTCTTCAACCCGGCGCCGTTGATGCCGCTGGTCGAGATCATCCGCGCCGAGCGGACCGACGAGGCCGTCTTCGAGGCCGCCTACGCCTTCGCGGAGCAGCTCGGGAAGGAGCCGATCCGGTGCAGCGACACGCCGGGGTTCGCGGTCAACCGGATCCTGATCCCGCTGCTGAACGACTGCGTCCGCGCGCTCGACGAGACCGGCGTCACGCCCGAGGATCTCGACAAGGCGATGAAATTCGGGGCGGGGTGGCCGATGGGGCCGTGCACGCTGCTCGACCTCGTCGGCGTCGACATCCACGTACACGCCTCCGAGGCGCTCTACGGCGCGCTCCGCGAGCCGCGCATGGCGCCGCCGGCGCGGCTCGTACGGATGCTCCGGGCCGGCAAGCTCGGGCGCAAGTCCGGCGAGGGCTTCTACACGTACCCGTAGCGTCCGGCGGCGTCCCTACCGTGGATTCATGGCGATGTGCATGGTGTGCAGGCGGACGCTTCTGACCGGCGAGAGCTTCCGCACCTGGCGGGCGCACCGGCGCGACCAGACCGTCTGCGCCCCGTGCGAACCGGCCGCGCTCCGGGACGGCTGGCTGAGGCTCGAGCGCCCGCTCGAGACGGTCAACGCGAACGGCCTGCTTCAGACGGTTCGCCGGGTGGCCTGACCGAGCGCATCGGCACCCCGAGCCGCGCCGCGGCGAACGGGATCGTCGAGCCCTGCACGAGCACCGACAGGGCGACGACGACGAAGACGATGTCGTAGATCCGCTGCGCGCCGTCGACGCCGGCGAGCAGGGCGAACGCGGCGAGCAGGATCGGCACGGCTCCCTTCAGCCCGCCCCAGATCACGAAGAGCCGCTCGCCCGGGCGGAGCCTGGCCGGCAGCAGCAGCGCGCCGACGACGACCGGCCGCGCGACGAGCGCGATGAACGCGGCGAAGGCGAGCCCCTCGAGCCAGTGCGAAGCCGGGAGCCCGCCGAGCGAGATCGTCACGCCGAGGGCGACGAAGACGACGATCTCCGCGAGGCTCGAGAGCGCGTCGTGGAAGACCTCGAGCTGCGCGCGCAGCGGCATCCGGGCGTCGCCGACGATCAGGCCCGCGACGAAGACCGCGAGGAACCCGGAGCCGTGCGCGACGGCCGCGACGCCGTAGACGACGCCGGCGCCGGCGAGCGTGCGGATCGTGTGCAAGCCCTCGCTCGGGAGGGACATGTTCTGGAGCAGCTTCGTCATCGCGATCCCGCCGGCGACGCCGAGGGCCAGGCCGACGACCATCTCGAGCGAGAACTCGCGCACGACGATCCAGAACGAGCCGTCGTCGTGCGTCGCGAGCTCGACCATCCCGATCATCAGCGCGATCCCGACCGGGTCGTTGGCGCCGGACTCGCCCTCGAGGATCGTCCCGGTGCGTCCGCCGATCTCGCGCCGGCCGAGCACGGAGAACATCACCGCGGGGTCGGTCGGGGCGAGAGCGGCGCCGAGGATTCCGGCCGTCGTCCACGCGAAGCCGAACGCGGCGTGCGCGAAGACGGCGACGAGGCCGGCCGTCGCGAACGTCCCGAGCAGGCCGAGCGAGACGATCGGCAGCGCGGCGACGCGGAAGCGGCGGAGGCCGATCCCGAAGCCGCCGTCGAAGAGGATCACGATCAGCGCGACGACCGCGATCCGCTCGACGTTCCGCACCGAGACGTGGTCGGTCAGGTGCGGGAAGAGGTCGCTCGCGACCGCGGCCGCGAGCAGGAACAGCGCGGGCGCAGGCACCGGGAACCGCTCGGTGAGCTTGCTCGTCAGAAGCGCGAAGGCGAAACCGCCCGCGACGACGAGCACGATCGTGCCGAAGGTGAGGATCTCGCGCACGGGAGGAATCTAGGGAAACGCGGGTGGTGGTGGCGGCCCCGGCCCCATACACTCTCCTTACTTTTCCCTCATTCACGGCACCATTGCGGCGTCGATACTGGTCTTCTCTCATGCGGAGGCTCACCCTCATACTGCTTGCGGCGCTCGCCTTCCCGGCGGCCGCGCTCGCCGTGGCCGGCGACAAGGGCGACGGGACGCTCGCCGTCCGCAACGCGACCGGCAAGGTGCAGATCTCGGCGCGCGGCTCGATCTTCGGCCGGATCGACTCCGGCAAGCTGATCATCTTCGACGCGAATCCCGACGACGCGAGCGATCCGCAGGTCTTCGGCACCGACCGCTGTCGCGTCAGCCTCGACGACCGGACGACCGTCTGCTTCGACCCGACCGGCTTCCGCTTCCGCTTCTTCGGCGGCCGCTACCGCGTCACGCTCCTCGGCTCAGGCATCAACGTGTCGGCGGTCGGCAGGGGCATGTCGACGCTGACGGGGAGGGGCACGGCCGACGACGGGGACTACTCGGTGAACGGCGGCGCCTACACACCGCTGTCCGTGCTCGGCGCGACGACCTTGCTCGCCGCGACACCGGTACCCTGATGTCGAGCGCCACGCAGAGCGTTCTCGTCGTCGAGGACGAGAGCTCGATCGCCTCGTTCGTCGCGCTCTACCTGAAGAACGCGGGGTACGCGGTGCGCACCGCCGCGACCGGCTCCGAGGCGCTGACGCTCGCCGCGGCCGAGACGCCCTCGCTGATCGTGCTCGATCTGATGCTCCCGGACATCGACGGGATCGAGGTCTGCCGCCGGATCCGGCAGCGCTCCGACGTCCCGATCCTGATGCTGACGGCCCGCGACGAGGACGTCGACAAGATCATCGGCCTCGAGGTCGGCGCCGACGACTACCTGACGAAGCCGTTCAACCCCCGCGAGCTCGTCGCGCGGGTGAAGTCGATCCTCCGCCGGTCGACGCCCGAGCGGCGCCAGGCCGAGAGCGAGGTCATCCACCACGGCGACCTCTCCGTCGACGCCGGCAGGCGCGAGTGCAAGGTCGGCGACCGGGAGATCCAGCTCGCCCCGAAGGAGTTCGACCTCCTCTGGGAGCTGCTCGACCACCGCGGGCTCGTGCTGACGCGCGACCAGCTGCTCGAGCGGGTCTGGGGCTACACCTTCGCCGGCGACACGCGTACTGTGGACGTGCATGTCCGCCAGCTCCGCCGAAAGCTCGAGGACGCCTCCCCGATCGTCACCGTCTGGGGCGTCGGGTACAAGGTCTCACCCGCCCGGGACGCCGCGCCCGCCTGACCCGGGGACGCGTGTGTTCCGCTCGCTCCGCTTCAGGCTTCCCGCTCTCTTTCTCGCAGGCATCCTGCTCTCGGGGATCGTTGCGACGGCGACGGCCGCCAGGCTGTTCCAGAGCTACGAGCGGGCGCAGTCCGTCGTCGAGTTGAAGCGCGAGGCCGCGGGGATCGCGACGCTCTACGTCGAGCAGGCGAACCAGTCGGTCGAGAAGGGCGGCCAGGCGCCGACGTTTGCCGCGAGCTTGCTCGAACGCGCGACCGGCGACCGGCTCTTCTACGTCGGTGGGGAGCCGTTCGCGGGCGAGAACTCGGGCCTGCGCCGGCTGCCGCAGAGCGAGGTCGAGTGGTCGAGCGGCCGCGTGATCACGTTCGAGTTCAAGCCGCCGGGCACAAAGCGGACATATCTCGCCGTCGCTCACCCGGTGAAGCTCGGTGCCGGGCCCGCGTTCGGTGCGCTGATCGTCGCGAAGCCGAAGGCGGAGCTCCGCGACCGCTGGGTGCGCCTGTCCGAGCGGCTCGCGCTCGCGTTCCTGGTGGGCCTCGGAGTCGCGGCCGCGCTCGCCTGGTACCTCTCGCGGAAGATCACGACGCCGGTGCTCGCGCTCTCCAAGGCGGCCGACGAGGTCGCCCTCGGGCACTACGACGTCGAGGTGCCGGACGTCCCCGGCGGCGGCGAGGTCGGCCATCTCGCCGACCGCTTCCGCGAGATGGCGGTGCGCCTCGCCGAGTCCGAGCAGCTCGAGCGGAACTTCCTGATGAGCGTCTCGCACGAGCTGCGGACGCCGCTGACCGCGATCCGAGGGCACGTCTCCGCGCTCAGCGAGGGCCTCCACGATGACCCCGAGCAGCGGTCGGTCTCGCTCGACACGATCGCGCTCGAGACGGCGCGGCTCGAGCGGCTCGTCGGCGACGTGCTCGACCTCGCCAAGCTCGACTCGCGCCGGTTCACGGTGCTGCGGGAGGAGGTCGACATGGAGCGGCTGCTCGATCGCGCCTACACGACCTTCGCGGGCGAGGCGAAGGAGCGGTCGATCGAGTACGTGCGCGAGGTGAAGGCGGCGCCGATCCTGACGACGGACGGCGACCGTGTCCTCCAGATCATTTCGAACCTGCTCTCGAACGCGTTTCGCTGGACGCCCGACGGCGGCCGGATCGAGCTACGCCTCGCCGCCGAGAACGGCACCGTCTCGGTGGTCGTCGGCGACACCGGGCCGGGGATCGGGCCCGGCGACCGCGAGCGGATCTTCCGGCCCTTCTGGTCGCGGGACTCGAGCGGCTCGGGGCTCGGCCTCGCGATCGCGAGCGAGCTCTCGCACGCGCTCGGTGGCAAGATCGTGCTCGACTCGACGCCCGGCGAGGGCAGTCGCTTCGAGCTTCAGCTGCCGGTGTCGGCGGACGGCAGTCGGTAGACCACGGCCTGCTCGCCGGCGAGCGCGTGCTCGATCCGCGCAAGCCGCTCGTTCACGCCCTGCCAGCCCGACGAGATCAGCTCGACGAGGAGGGCGAGATCGTCCACGCGCGCGTGCCGCTCGGCGAGGAGGTCGCCCTCGAGCCGCTCGAGCCGCCGGATCGTCTGGCCGGCGAGCCCGCGTACCTCGGCGAGCTGGCGCGCGACCGGGAGCGCCTCGGTGCGGACGCCCTCGCGGACGGCGTGGCCGACGCTCTCGGGCAGCGCCGTCTGGAGCTCGTCGGCGGTCTGCGCGAGTGCCTCGATCTGGACCCGTGCCCGGTGCAGCGCCGCCGTCACGTCGGCGGGGCGGGTGCGGTCGTCGATCCGGTCCTGGATGCGATCGTCCATCGGCGCCAACGGTAACGTCGGCCCCGGATGGACACCCGCGAGCTCGACTACGACCTGCCGCCGGAGCTGATCGCTCAACACCCCGCCGAGCGGCGCGACCATTCGCGGCTGCTCGTCTTCCGGCGGGCGACGGGCGAGATCCGGCACCGCCGCTTCGACGAGCTGCCGGAGGAGCTCGACCATCTCGTCGTCGTCAACGACACACGCGTCCTCCCGGCGCGAATCCCGATCGAGCGGCCGCGCGGGGAGGTGCTGCTGCTCGAGCGCGTCGACGGCGAGATCTGGGAGGGCCTCGCGCGTCCGACCCGGCGGCTGAAGGCGGGCGCGCGCTACGGCCAGGTGGAGCTGCTCGAGCATCTCGGGGAGGGGCGGTGGCGGGTGCGTCTCCACGGCGAGCCGGCGGGCAGGACGCCGCTGCCGCCCTACATCACCGCGCCGCTCGACGATCCCGATCGCTACCAGACGGTCTACGCGCGCGAGGACGGCTCGGCCGCCGCGCCGACGGCCGGTCTCCACTTCACGCCCGAGCTCCTCGCGCGCCTCGACGTCGAGCGCGTGACGCTCCACGTCGGGCTCGACACGTTCCGGCCGCTCGCGGTCGAGGATCTCTCGGAGCACCGGATGCACGGGGAGCGATACGCGGTCGAGCCCGCCGCCTGGGAGCGGATCCGCGCCGCGGATCGTGTGCTCGCGGTCGGGACGACGAGCGTGCGCGTGCTCGAGACGCTCGCGCGCGGCGCGCCGGTGGCCGGGCGCAGCGACCTGTTCGTCACTCCCGGCTTCGAGTTCCGCCGGGTCGACGCGCTGCTGACGAACTTCCACCTGCCCAGGACGACCCTCCTCGCGCTCGTGATGGCGTTCGCGGGAGTGGAGCAGACGCGCGAGCTCTACCGGGTCGCGATCGCCGAGCGGTACCGCTTCTACTCCTTCGGCGACGCGATGCTCGTCCTCTGACCGAGCTCGGCGAGGTGGGCTCCAGGTGGCCATGTCCCGGGTCTGACCCCGGACATGTCCGAGGCAGCCGTGCCGGTCGCTCGAAGTTTCATGGAGGCACTCGCTTTACGCGCGGCTCTCCCTTCGCCCATGCCCATACGGGAGACGGCCTGTCCAGCCACGTCCGGGGTC
>DAISLG010000042.1:0-7744 GCA_036820565.1 Gaiellaceae bacterium
CGCGCCTCCGCGGCTGGCGCCAGGACGGCCTCGGCGCCGTCGACTACACGAAGGTCAGAGCTCTCAGAGCTCTCAGAGCCCGGGGCTCGAGCCGGCGCCCGTGACGTTGAACGTCGCCGTCGCGATCGCCGGCACCCGTGCCGCATACGGGTAGCGCTCGTCGTAGAAGTCGCTCTGGTTGACGAGCGTGGTCTCGCGCGTGAGCCCGGGCACGTCGGCGAGCAGCTCGGGGACGGAGACGGTGAAGCGATGGTTCACCAGCGGCTCACGGACCTTCCCGTCCCGGATCCGGAACGTGCCGTCGCGCGTCATCCCCGTGATCACCCCATCGCGCGGCTGGATGATTCCGAGGTAGTGGAGCCGCGTGATGTAGATCCCGTCGCCGACGAGCTCCGCGAGCTCCTCCGTCGACTCGGCCTCCCCCGGCGCGACCGAGAGCGCGAGCGCGTACGGCCCGTAGCTGCGCATCGACGCGTTCAGCGCGTGCCCGGTCGAGCGCTGCCCGTCCGCCTTCGCGGCCGTGGCGCGGTCCCAGACGACCCCACGCGCGACGCCGTCCTCGACGAGCGCGACGCGCTCCTTCGGCGTCCCCTCGAAGTCGAAGGCCTTCGGCAGCCCCGCCGGATCGAGCGCGTCGTCGGCGATCGAGATCCTCGGGTCGAACACGCGCTCGCCGAGCCTGCCGCTGAGGAAGCTCCGCTCCTCGACGAAGGCGAGCCCGTTGAACGTGGCGAAGCCGAAGTAGTGCAGCAGCTCGGCGAAGGCGTACGGCTCGAGCACGGCGCGGTAGCGGCCCGGCTCGAGCTCGCCCGCGTCCCGCGTCCGCTCCGCCTTCGCGACCGCCTCGCGTGCCGCCGCGGCCGGGTCGATCTCGCGCACCGACCACGAGGTCTGCGTCGCGTAGCCCGAGGCGCCGTCGCCGGCGGCCAGCGTGAGCACCGTCGCGTCGGTCATCGCCTGCTGGACGGCGATGCCCGTCGTCGAGGCGACGGCCAGCTCCGAGACGCCGCTCGTGAAGAAGCCGTAGACGTCGAGCCCGCCGCGCGCCTCGATCGCGGTACCCGCGAGCCGCGCCTGCTCCTCCGGCCCGAGCGCGGCGGTCTCCTCGTCGAAGCCGGCGACCTCGCGCGGCGCGGCCGGCTCCGCCAGCCCGGGGAACGCGTCGTCCGGCGCCGCGCTCTCCGCGATCTCGCGCGCGCGGGCGGCGAGCTCGGCGAGGCCGGCGTCGTCGGTCCGGTTCGACGAGGCGACGCCGACGCGCGAGCCGTCGACGACGATGCGGAGCTGCACGACCGTGTTCGCGACGAGCGTCGGCTGGTGCACCTCGGAGTCGGCGAACCGCGCGAAGCCGGAGCGCTCGCTCTGGACGACCGCCTCCGCGTCGCCGCCGGCCGCCTCGAGCGCGCGCCGGGCGAGCTCGAGGCTCACGCGCGCACGCCGATCTGCACGTTCCGGAACCGGCCCGGCGAGGCGCCGTGCGAGACGTGCGCCGTCTGCCCGGGCTGGCCCTTGCCGCAGTTCGTGAGCCCGTTCAGCGTCCAGGCCTCGGGCCCGGCGAGCGCGTCGAGCGAGCCCCAGAAGACGGGCGTCACGCCCGTGTAGGTCGCGTCGCGCAGCATCCGACCGAGCTTGCCCCGCTTGATCTCCCACGCGATCTGCGTGCCGAACTGGAAGTTGAGCCGCTTGTCGTCGATCGACCAGCTCTTGTTCGTCTCGAGGTAGACCCCGTCGTCGACCCCGTCGAGCAGCTCCTCGAACGATCCCTCGCCCGGCTCGAGGTGGAGGTTCGACATCCGCACGAGCGGCATCCGGCTCCAGCTGTCGGCGCGCATCGAGCCGCCCTGGCCGGAGCCGATCCGGGCGGCCGTCTCGCGCGAGGTGAGGAAGCCGGTCAGGATCCCGCGCTCGACGATCGGCACGCGCTCGGCCGGCACGCCCTCGTCGTCGAACCCGTACGAGCCGAGTCCCCGCGGCGTCGTGGGGTCGGCGGTGACGTTCATCAGCTCGGAGCCGTAGCGGAGCGTGCCGAGGTCCTCCGGCCTGAGGAAGCTCGTGCCCGCGTAGGCCGCCTCGGTCCCGTAGATGCGGTCGAGCTCCGTCGGGTGACCGACCGACTCGTGCACCTGGAGCTGAAGCTGCTCCGCGTCGATCACGACGGTCGTCACCCCGGCCGGGCACTCGTCCGCGGCGAGGAGCGCGGCCGCCTGCTCGCCGACCCGCGGCGCCTCCCGCTCGAGCCCGAAGCCGAGCACGACCTCCCAGCCGCCCTGGAGGCTCGAGCCGCTGTGCGCGCTCGGATAGCTCCGCACCTGCGAGCTGCCGTCGCCGACCGCGAGCGCGTCGATCCCGGCGCCGCACTCGACGAGCTCCTGCTCGATCGCGGCGCCGTCGGACGAGCAGAAGAACTTGTGCTCCGACTGCGCCCGGACGAACGCCTCGGTGATCGTGACACCGTCGTGGCGCATGGCGGCGTCGGCGGCGAGGCAGTGCGCGACCTTGTCCGCGATCGAGATACCGAACGGGTCGATCTCGACCGGGGTCCGGTAGGTGCCGCTGCGCGCCTCGACCGGCGCGAGCGCGCGACCGTGCCCGCCGGGCGCGACCCGGGCGAACGCGCACGCGCGCAGGGCCGCTTCGCGCGCGCCCGACGCGTCCAGCCGCCCCGCCGAGGCGAAGCCCCAGGCGCCGCCGACGAGCACGCGGACGCCGATCCCCTCGCTCTCGGAGTCGTTGACGCCGTCGACCCGGCCGTTCTTCGTCGCGACCGACTGCGAGCGCCGCGTCACCGCGCGGGCGTCCGCATAGGAGGCGCCGGCGCCGAGCGCCGCGTCGACCGCCGCTTCGCAGAGCTCGCGCACCCGTTTAGATTAACGGCGTGCTTCTCGCCGGTATCCACCACGTGACCTGCATCTGCTCGGACGCGACGCGGACGGTCGCGTTCTACCGCGACGAGCTCGGGTTCAACCTGGTCAAGAAGACCGTCAACTTCGACGACCCGGGGAGCTACCACCTCTATTTCGGCGACGAGCAGGCCTCGCCCGGGACGCTGATGACGTTCTTCGAGTGGCCGCAGGCGAGCCGGGGGCGCCTCGGTCGTGGCACGCTCGAGTCGGTCACGCTGACCGTGCCCGGCACGGTCGAGACCCACGTCGAGGATCCCGACGGGCTCCGGCTCGAGCTCGTGCCGGGCGAGCGTCACGGAATCGCGCACGTGACCGCGCTCGGCAACCCCGACCTCTACGCCGGCCTGATGGCGCCCGACGCACCGATGCGCTTCGCCGAGCCGCCGAGCGAGATCGCGCTGATCGGCGCCGGGATCACCCACCACATCGCGTGGCGTGCGGCCGACGACGCCGAGCAGGCCGCCTGGATCGAGCACCTCCAGGGCCTCGGCCTTGCCCCGACCCCGGTCCAGGAGCGCAAGTACTTCCGCTCGATCTACTTCCGCATGCCGGACGGGATCCTGATCGAGATCGCGACCGACGGGCCCGGCTTCGGCGTCGACGAGGACGAGCTCGGCTCGACGCTCGCGCTGCCCGAATGGCTCGAGGGGGACAGGGAGACGCTCGAACGCTCCCTGACCCCGATTCCGTGAGTGCGCTGGAGAGGACTTGAACCTCCACGACCTTGCGGCCACTAGCCCCTCAAGCTAGCGCGTCTACCAATTCCGCCACCAGCGCAGGCGACTGAGTGTAGCCGTAGCCGCGCTTGACGTCGTCCGAAGGATTCCCTACCCTTCTATCGAACACACGTTCGACCGATTCATTTCGAAGGGAGGCGGGATGCTCACAGCGCGCCAGCAGGAGATCTGGAATTTCCTCGTCGAGTACGTCGAGCGGCACGGGTATCCCCCGACCGTGCGCGAGATCGGCGAGGAGGTGGGGCTCGCCTCGCCCTCGACCGTCCACGCCCACCTCGCGAACCTGGAGCGCGCGGGCCTCCTGAAGCGCGACCCGACGAAGCCGCGCGCGCTCGAGCTGATCGGCCGCGAGAAGCGTGAGGCGGCGCCGGCCGTCGAGGTCGAGCAGCGCAGGCTGCCCCTCGTGGGCGAGATCGCCGCCGGCGGCCCGCTGCTCGCGGAGGAGAACGTGGAGGAATACGTCGGCGTCCCGGAGCCGCTCGCGCGGCGCGCCGACTTCCTCCTCCGCGTCAAGGGCGAGTCGATGGTGAACGCCGGCATCCTCGACGGCGACACGCTTGTCGTGCGCCGCGCGCAGGACGCGGAGAACGGCGACATCGTCGTCGCACTGGCCGGCGACGACGAGACGGCCGAGGAGGCGACGGTCAAGACGTTCTACCGCGAGAGCGGGCGCGTCCGGCTCCAGCCCGAGAACGACTCGATGGAGCCGATCTTCGCGAGCCACGTCCAGGTGCTCGGCGTCGTCACGGGGGTCTTCCGCTCGCTGTGAGCGCGCTCGCCTTCAACCGCACGCTCGACCAGGAGCTGCTCGCCCTCATGCGCGGCGCCTCGCTCGAGTGCCTCGTCTGCGGCGAGTTCGTCATGCATGCGCGCGGGTCGATCTTCTGCCCGGAGTGCGGTTCGGGCGTGCTGGACGAGGAAGTGGCCGGATCCGGGCTACAATCCACCGTGCAGGCCGGGTGACCGCGGGCCGCGAGGCTCGAGGAAAGTCCGGACACCGCAGGGCAGGACGCTGGCGAAGGCCAGGAGGCGAAAGCCGACGGAAAGTGGCACAGAAAGGAGACCGCCACCGGCGCACGTGTCTCTCTCCGGAGACGCCGGAGGTAAGGGTGAAACGGTGGGGTAAGAGCCCACCAGCGTCGTGGCGACACGGCGGCTTGCCAAACCCCGTCCGGTGCAAGGCGAACAGGTCCCGTTCGAGGTAGCCCGCCGAGGGACCGGGTCAGCCGCAGAGATGGATGGTCACCCCCGACAGAATCCGGCTTACAGGCCTGCTACCGCGAAGCCCCCGCAAGGGGGCTTCGTCATGTGCGGAGGGACATGTCCGGGGTCTGACCCCTGCCATGTCCGCATCGGACGGCGCCTGCCCGGGAGCGCAGCCGCGCCGTCCGGCGAGTTGCAGGGAGATCGCGCTCGACTCGTCCGCCTGAACCATGTCTTCTTTAGACCTGTCCGGGGTCAGACCCCGGCCGTGGCCGGAAGGACTAGGCCCGCAGGACGACTTCGAGCGCCGTGCCGCCGCCGGGGGAGGAGCGCATGGTGAAGGCGCCGCCGATCGAGTCGGCGCGCTCGCGCATGTTCTTCAGCCCCTGGCCGGCGCCCTCGGGCTCGACCTCGAAGCCGGCGCCGTCGTCCTCCACGGTGACGATGCGCTCGCCGAACCGCTCCGAGATCGTCACGACCGCCCGCCGCGCCCCCGCGTGCTTGCGCGCGTTCGCGAGACCCTCCTGGACGATCCGGAACACCTCGATCTGCTCGTCGGGGCCGAGCCGCACGTCCGTGCCGACCTCGAGGTCGACCTCGAGGTCGCCGTCTGCCGTCAGGAACTCGACGTACCGCCGGAGGGCGGCGTCGAACGGTGCGTTCCCGGACGCCGACGAGAGCGCGAGGATCGCGAACTTCGCCTCCTGCTGCGCGAGGCCCGCCGCCTCCTTGAGCTTTGGAATCGTCACGGCCGGATCGGCCCCGTTCTCGAGCATGCTCGCGTGGGTCGACACGGCGAAGAGATACTGCGCGAGGCCGTCGTGGATCTCGCGGGCGACGCGCGCGCGCTCCTCCGCGACCGCGCGGCCGAACTCCGAGAAGCGGATCGCGCGCCAGACTCCGACGAGCAGGACGCCGAAGCCGAGCACCCGCAGGAAGTCGCCCTGCGAGACGTAGTTCGAGCTGACGAGCGGCGTGAAGATGAAGTGGAGCGACGCGAACAGGGTCAGCGTCGCGCCGAGCGCGAGCCAGCGGTCGAGGTCCTCGAGCTTCTGCCGGAACCGCCAGCCGAAGCCGAGCAGCGCGATCAGGTTCAGGAGCGCCTGCGAGGCGAGCGTGAACGTCAGCAGGAGCGGCTGCCTACGGCTCTGGTCCGGTGCCAGGTCGGGCAGCAGGATCGCCCCCTGCCGCGAGAGCCCCCAGATCACGACCAGGAGCAGGACGAGCAGCGCGAGCAGGTTCCCGAGCGTGCGGTGCCTCAGCCGGACACGACCGCGCACGAGCGGCGCCGCCGCGATCAGGAGCCAGGCGAGCAGCCGGCCGAAGACCGCCGACCACGCCTCCGGCCGCTGGATCGAGTTGCCGCCGAGGACGGGGACGATCCCGAACGAGAGGGTCGCCGCGGCGGCGACGAAGAAGCCGCCGGAGAGCAGCAGGTCGAGCCGCCGCCCGTCGACGGAGAAGCGCGCGCCGGCCAGGATCGCGACGATCGCGCTCGCGACGGTGATCGTCGTGTCGAGCACGAGCCGCAGTTCCGGCAGCTCGCGCGTGACGCGCAGCACCGGATAGGTCGCGAAGAGCGCGAGCGAGGCGCCGAGCAGCCCGAAGAGCAGCACGACCCCGAGTAGCCAGGCCTGGTACGTATCTCTATCGTCGCGTTGCACGTCCATGTTGTCGGCAGGAATCCGAGGTCGCATGAGTGAGCGCATCCTGATCGTCGACGACCATCCGCTGACCCGCGCGGCCCTGACCGGACTGCTCGAGCAGAGCGGCTTCGACGTCGTCGGCGAGGCGGGCGACGGACGCTCCGCGATCGAGGCTGCCGCCAAGCTCGGGCCCGACCTGATCCTGCTCGACCTCTCGATGCCGGACATGACCGGCCTGGACGCGCTGCCCCGGCTCCGCGAGGCCGCGCCCGCGTGCGAGGTCGTCGTCCTGACCGCTTCCGAGAGCGAGGACAACCTGCTCGGAGCGATCCGGGCCGGTGCCGCCGGTTACCTGTTGAAGAGCGAGCCGCCCGAGCGGATCGTCGCTTTCCTCCGCGGCGTCGCGAACGGCGAGGCGGCGCTCTCGGGCGCGGTCGCCCGCCGGCTGCTCGACCGGGTCCGCGAGGGCGGCGCGCGCGACGCGGGCGTCCCCGACGCGATCGCCCAGGTCCTGAGCGCGCGCGAGCTCGAGGTGCTGCTCCTGCTCGACGACCACCTCGGCACCGACGAGATCGCGAAACGGCTCTTCATCTCCGAGCACACCGTCCGCTCCCACGTCAAGAGCCTGCTCTCGAAGCTGAACGTCTCCTCCCGCCGCGACGCGCTCGAGGCGCTGAACGCCGCCCGCCGTTGACATCCGTCCTGCCCCACCGTGGGGGATGCGCTTCACCCGCGGAAGGTCTGGGTGCCGCGGGGGCCGGCGCCCGATACTCAGCGCACAGACACTTGAAGCGGTGGCAGCTTCATCTTCCAGCGACGCGAGACGACCGGCCCCACACGAGCCGGTCGTTTTGCGTTCCAGGGCGAGCTCTTCCTCTAGCCGACGAGACGGAGAAGTTCTCCGCCGGAGTTGCTCGTCCCGTTGTTGGTGACGTAGACGGCGCCGTGGTGCCCGACGAGGAGCGCAGTCGGCCGGTTGAGCGCATCTGAGAGCGTCGTGCGTGCGCCGTTCGGCGACACCTTGACCAGCACGCCGGGACCGGACAGCGCCGGCCCGCTTGCGTGCTCGAGCACGTACAGGCTCCCGTCGGCGGCGAAGGCGATGTCGATGATCGTCGTAAACCCGCTCAGATAGACCTGTGGGGGCTGACCGGGCACGACGCGGTAGATGTTCGCCGCGCCGACATCGAATGGGGCGCCCGAGAGCTCGCCGACGTAGTACGCGTGATCCGGGCCGACGACGACGCTGGTCGGC
>DAISLG010000042.1:7844-12837 GCA_036820565.1 Gaiellaceae bacterium
CTCCATGTCGGCGAGCGGGTCGTCGACGTGCGCGTCGAACCCGGCCGAGACGAGCAGCAACTCGGGGTCGAACCGCCGGATCTTCGGCTCGACGGTCTCCGCGAAGACGCGCAGGTAGTCGGCGTCGCCGCTCCCCGGCTCGAGCGGGACGTTCAGCGTCGTCTCGCCCTGGTCGTCGGGCCCACCCGTCCCGGGGTACAAGGGCCACTGGTGGAGCGAGACGGTGAGCACCGACGGGTCGTCGCGGAAGATCGCCTCGGTGCCGTTGCCGTGGTGGACGTCCCAGTCGAGGATCGCGACGCGGCCGGCGCCGCCGGTCTGCGCATGGCGGGCGGCGATCGCGACATTGTTGAAGATGCAGAACCCCATCGCGCGGTCCGGGAGCGCGTGGTGCCCGGGCGGGCGCGAGAGCGCGAAGCCGCCGCGCGAGGCCGCCTCGATCGCGGCCCCGGCCGAGAGGAGCGCGGCCTCGAAGGTCGTGTCCGACGCAGGCGTGTCGCGGTCGAGCCAGGTCGGAGTCGCAACTTCACTCACGAGGTCGATGTGGGCGCGCGAGTGGCAGCGCGCGACATCCTCGATGGTCGCCGGCGGTGCCTCGATGTCGAGCGGGAAGCGTTCCAGCAGCACGCGCAGCCGCTCCGCCGACTCGGGGTGGCCGCCGGTCGGGTGGAGCCCCGCGAGGCGGGTGCTGCCTACGACGTCGATAGTCGCTCGGCCAGCCGCTCGAGGCCCCAGGCGCGCGCCAGGCGCGCTCCCTCGACCCACGTTGGCTCGCGGTCGGGGAGATCGGGAACCGGCGCGCCCGCGTCCATCGTCGCGATCCTGCGGTAGAGGCGCAGCTCGTCGGCGATCGCGGCGAAGCGGCCCGCCGCGAGCACCGCGTCGAGGGAGCCGTGCTCGGCCAGGAGCAGTGCGGCCTTCTTCGGCCCGATTCCCGGAGCGCCCGGGATCCGGTCGGACGGGTCGCCGCGTAGGGCGATCAGGTCCGGCACCTGCGCCGGGTCGACGCCGTAGCGCTCCCGCACCTCTGCCGGGCCGATCCGCGCGAGCTCGCTCACGCCCTTCACCGGCTGGAGGATCGTGACCCGGTCACTGACGAGCTGGAACGCGTCGCGGTCCGAGGTGAGGACGAGCGCGGGGCCGCGATCGGTGGCGGTCGCGGCCGCGAGGAAGTCGTCCGCCTCGTACCCGTCGACCTTCCCCCAGTGGAGGCCGAGCGCCTCGCAGAGCTCGGGCATCGCGTCGAGCTGGTCGAGCAGCTCCCGGTCGATCTCCCGCCCGGCCTGATAGGCGGGCAGAGCCTCGTGGCGGTAGGTCGGCACGGTCAGGGTGTCCCAGCCGACGAAGACCGCGCGGGGCCGCTCCGACGCCCACACCCGCAGCATGAAGTTCGCGAACCCGACGAGCGCCCCCGCCGGCCGGCCGCCCGCGCCGCGGATCGACTTCGGCAGCCCGTGGTAGGCGCGGTGGGCGAGCGAATCGCCGTCCACGACCAACAGTGGCCGCGAGTTCACAGCGATGCCTCGAGCCGGTCGATCTCCGCCATCAGCCGGTCGGTCGCCTCCTGCGCGTCGAGACCCTCGAGCTGGATCGGCGCCCCGTAGGCGACGCGCAGCCGCGCGAGCCGCGCGAGCGAGTCCGTCCCCGCGATCGCGGCCGGGACGAGTGGCACGCCGGCGGCGATCGCGATCCGCGCGGCCCCGTTGTGGGCCCGCGCCTCGCGCGTCTTGAAGAGGCCCTTCCGCCGGCGGGTCCCCTCCGGGAACATCACGACCGCGTGCCCCTCGCGGCAGAGCCGCTCGGCCGTCTCGAGCGCCTCGACGTCCCGCTGCCCCCGCCGCACGCGGAAGGCGCCGAGGCCCCGGAGCACGAGCGTCATCGGGAACCAGTACAGCTCCGACTTCGCCATGACGCGGAGGTAGCGGCGCGGCCAGAGCGGCATCCCGAGCGGCCAGGGATCGAAGCTCGAGTGATGGTTCGCCGCGAGCACGAAGCCGCCCTCGCGCGGCACGTGCTCGAGCCCGGTCGCGCGCAGGCGGAGGGCGCCGCGCACGAGCGGCCAGCTGGCCAGCGCGATGAACGAGTAGAACGCACTCGGCCTGGGAGCCATCGCAGCGGAGTATCGCGCTTTGCCCTCGCCGCTATCGTGTTTCGCGTGGGAAAGACACTCGTCATCGCCGAGAAGCCCTCCGTCGCACGCGATCTCGTCGGCGTGCTCCCGGGCAAGTTCGAGAAGCAGGAGGCGTACCTCGAGGGCGAGGACTACATCGTCACCTACGCGGTCGGCCACCTCGTGGAGCTGATCAACCCGGAGGAGTACGACCCGAAGTACAAGAAGTGGCGCTTCGACGACCTGCCGATCGTCCCGGAGGAGTTCAAGCTCCAGGCCCGCGACAAGAAGGGCGAGAAGCAGCTCAAGGCGATTCACAAGCTGATGGCCCGCGACGACGTCGACCGGATCGTGAACGCCTGCGACGCCGGACGCGAGGGCGAGCTGATCTTCGCGTACATCTACGACACGGCGAAGGTGAAGAAACCGGTCGAGCGGCTCTGGATCTCGTCGATGACGAAGCAGGCGATCAAGGCGGGCTTCGAGAAGCTCCGTCCCGGCGAGGAGCTCGGCCCGCTCCAGCAGGCCGCGCGCTCACGCTCCGAGGCCGACTGGCTCGTCGGGATGAACGCGACGCGCGCCGCGACGATCCGGCTGCGGATGGCGTTCGACGGCGCCGTCTCGCTCGGCCGTGTCCAGACGCCGACGCTCGCGCTCGTCGCCCGTCGCGAGGAGGAGATTCGCGCGTTCAAGCCGGAGCCGTACTGGCTCGTCGAGGCCCAGTTCAACGCGAAGCCCGACCGCCACTACTCGGGCCGCTATCTCGGCGGGAAGCGGATCCCGGAGGACGACGCGGCGAAGATCGTCGCCGACTGCGCCGACAAGCCCGGCCTGATCACGAAGCTCGAGCAGAAGGAGGAGCGCGAGCTGCCGCAGCTCCTCTACGACCTGACCTCGCTCCAGCGCCACGCGAACACGCTCCACGGCTTCTCGGCCCGGCGCACCCTCTCGGCCGCGCAGAAGCTCTACGAGGAGCACAAGGCGATCACCTACCCGAGGACGAGCTCGCGCTACCTCACCGGCGACCTCGTCGAGGAGATCCGCCCGACCGCGGCCCTCGTCGGCGCGAACAGCCAGTACAAGAAGGGCTCCGACTACGTCGTCAAGCTGCAGGAGCTCCCGCTCGGCCGGGTCGTCAACGACGCGAAGGTGACGGACCACCACGCGATCATCCCGACGCGCTCGGAGCACAACCTGACGAAGATGAAGGACGACGAGCGCAAGATCTACGACCTCGTCGCGAAGCGCTTCCTCGCGATCTTCCACCCGGAGGCCGTCTACGAGCGGACGCGCGTCGAGACGACCGTCGACGAGCACGTCTTCCGCACGAGCGGTCGCGTGCTGATCGAGGCGGGCTGGAAGTCCGTCTACGGCCAGGAGGTGCGCGAGCCCGGCGCCGCGAAGGACGACGAGGACACGGGCGGCGACCAGGAGCTGCCGAAGCTCGAGCAGGGCGAGGAGGTCGACGTCTCCTCGGTCACGTCGATCCGCAAGGAGACGCAGCCGCCGCGGCGCTTCACCGAGGCGTCGCTCCTCGCCGCGATGGAGACGGCCGGCAAGGACATCGGCGACGTCGAGCTGCGCGAGGCGATGAAGGAGTCGGGCATCGGCACGCCGGCGACGCGCGCCGCGATCATCGAGCGGCTGCTCAGCGTCGAGTACATCGAGCGCGAGGGCCGCGCCCTGCACGCGACCGAGAAGGGCGTCCAGGTGATCCGCCTCCTCGGCGAGCACCCGCTCACCTCGCCCGAGCTGACCGGGGGCTGGGAGCACCGGCTCGGGCTGATCGAGCACGGGGCCGACAGCCGCGAGGCCTTCATGCAGGACATCGTCAAGTTCACGACCGAGACGGTCGCCGAGCTCGACAAGCTCAAGGGCGTCAAGGTCGAGCGCGCGAACATGGGCCCCTGCCCGATCTGCGGCCGCGACATCATCGAGAACCGTAAGGGCTACTCGTGCTGGTCGAAGGACGATCCCGGCTGCGGCTTCGTGATCTGGAAGAAGAAGGCCGGCAAGAACCTTCCCGTCGCCGCGGTCAAGGAGCTGATCGCCACCAACAAGACCGAGAAGCAAGTTCCCGGCTTCAAGGGCCGCTCCGGGCGCAACTTCAGCGCGAAGCTGAAGCTCGAGCAGACAGACGAGGGAAAGTGGCGGGTTGAATTCGACGAGGAATGGGCAAGAGAGCCCAGGCCCGAGCCCGCAGAAGCGACTCCCGCAGCTTCCGAGTAGCAAAACAAACCTTTTCTTAATGTGCCCGTCGTAGTCTGTGAGGGCAAACCAAAACGTCCGCTGCGACGGAATACAGTGAACGGCACAGACGTTCGTATTGCTACGGGGCGGTTCGGGTGGAAACCGGAGGACTTAGCCCCTACAGTGCGAAGGTTTGAAGGTTCGGGAACGACGAAGACCAAGAAAGGACACTGACTAGCTTTTGACACAGAATCAGCTGACTGAATTGCTGGAGACAGAAGGGGCGCGCTCGCTCGTCGAGGGCGCCGAGGAGCGCGGCTTCGTGGGATCGGCCGAGCTGGAGGCGTTCGCCCTCGAGCACGAGCTGAACGACCTCGACGTCGAGGAGCTCACGCGCGAGCTCGAGCGGATCGGGCTCGAGGTCGGGGAGCCGAAGGGCGAGAAGGAGGAAAAGGCTGCCGAGGCGCCTGCCCCCGCTGCGACCCATGCCCTCTCGGGCTCCGCCGACAGCCTTCAGCTCTTCCTGGCCGACGTCGGCCGCCACAAGCTGCTGACCGCCCACGAGGAGGTCATCCTCGCGAAGGCGATCGAGCGCGGCGACCCGGTCGCGAAGCGTCGCATGATCGAGTCGAACCTCCGGCTCGTCGTGTCGATCGCGAAGGGCTACCGCGGGCTCGGCGTGCCGTTCCTGGA
>DAISLG010000043.1:0-12707 GCA_036820565.1 Gaiellaceae bacterium
CGAAGCGGTTGCCGTCGCGCGCCTCGAGCAGGAGCCGCTCGTGCGAGACGGCGGCTCCCGAGATGACCGGGATCGGCGGCGAGGAGTCGGGCTCGTGGCACATGTCGAGAACCTTTCGGTGATGGAGCCAGCCGGGATCGAACCGGCGACCTTCGCGATGCCATCGCGACGCTCTCCCAGCTGAGCTATGGCCCCGGGAGTCTCGCAAGTGTAGCGCCGAAATCGAAGTCTCTGGCCCAGTTGATGCCGATCTTCTGGTTGTTCCGTGCAGGTGCGAGCCGCAACTGGATCGTCCCGCTGGGGCCGAGGGCGCCGACAGGTAAGAGGTAGCACGAATCGATTTCGCGGCAGTACGCGGCAACAGCATCGATCTCCGCGGCGGTGTAGGCACGTTGGACGAAGCCGTTCCTCGTTCGCCGAAACGAATAGCCCCGAACGATCACGACTTCGGCGACCCGCGTCGCCCACTTGCACTGGATCCGGAGCAGACGCCCGCCGACGTCGAAGACGAGGTCGTACCGCTGCGGGGCGAAGGGCAGCGCAACGCCGATGCCGGCCTTGACTGCGGCATGCACGATCGCCGTCTCGGCGATCGCGCCCTTCTGGTCGGTCGAGAGCATGCTCCGAAGCTACGCGGCGCGTCGGCTGGGCCGTGTCCCGTTAGGCCGAGGCGGCTTCGACGTCGATCGCGGGCACGTCGCCCCAGAGATCCTCGAGCCGGTAGTACGCGCGCGCCTCAGGCGTGAAGACGTGCAGGACGATGTCGAGATAGTCGGCGATGATCCACGTCGCCTCTCGCTCGCCGTCGACCGCGCGGGGGCGCAGATCGTCCTCGGCCCGGAGGCGTGCGTAGACCTCGTCGTAGATCGACTTCGCCTGCCGCGGGTTCTGGCCGGTGCAGATGACGAAGAAGTCGGTGTAGGTGCACACCGGCCGCATGTCGAGGATGACGACGTCCTGCGCGAGCTTGTCCTGCGCGAGCGCCGCGATGCGCTGTGCCTGTTCGAGCGATTCCAGGATCAGAAGTCTACCCGCGGTACAAGCCGAGCTCGGCGATCAGAGCCTCGACGGGTGGCGGGACAACGCCTGCGAACGGCGCGCCGGCCCGCAGCTCGCGCGAGGAGACCGGGATCCCGGGGATCTCGAAGAACTCGACGCGGTCGGGCCGGCGGAGCGTGCGGCAGGTCGCCTCGAGCTCCAAGCGGTCGACGCCGGGCCGCGTCGCAACGCCGAGACGGGCGAGCTCGAGCACGGCGTCGGGCTCGGTCCACGCCGGAAAGTCGCGGAACTGGTCAGCACCGATCAGGAAGACAGGATCCTCGTACGCGCAGTCGCGCAGCAGGTCGATCGTGCGCGCGTGCGGATCGAGCTCGACGTCGTGACCGGGGAACGCCGCGCGCGCGAGACGAAGGCGGATCTCCGGGTCGAGCTCGACGTGCTTGTGCCCCGGTCGGACCGAGACGAGGACGACCACGCGCTCCGGCTCGAAGCGCGCGACGGCCGCCTCGAGCAGCGCGACGTGACCCTCGTGCGGGGGGTCGAACGCGCCGCCGAAGAGCGCGGTCACTCCCACTCGAGCTCCTCGTCGCCGATCTCGACCACCTGGCCCGTGCGGATGCCCGCCGCCCTGAGCGCCTCCTCGACCTCCTCGTCGCTCGCCGATCCGTGCACGCGGTAGCCGCGGTCGGTGCGGAGGATCCGGAAGCGCCGCTGCTCGGGCTGCGGCCGGTAGACGAGGAAGTCGGCCAGCTCGTCGACTGCACGGTCGAGCGGCTCCGCGGGCGGGCAGAGCGCGAACAGCGTCCGCCGGAACTCCTCCACGCCCTCGCCGGTCGCGCAGGAGAGACGGAAGACGCGCACGATCCGCTCGTCCGCGATCCGGAGCTCCGGCGGTTCGGGCATCAGGTCGACCTTGTTCAGCACGATCGCCTGCGGCCGCTCGTCGAGGCCGGCGCCGTAGGCGCGCAGCTCGGCGTCGATCGTGCGGAAGCGCTCCTCGAGATCGGGCTCGGACGCGTCGATCACGTGGACGATCAGCCGGGCTCGCTCGAGGTGGGCGAGGAACTCGTGCCCGAGCCCGACGCCCTCGCTCGCGCCCTCGATCAGCCCGGGGACGTCGGCGACCGTCAGCTGCCGCCCGTCGGTCGAGTCGACCGTCCCGAGCACCGGCGCCAGGGTCGTGAACGGGTAGTCGGCGACCTTGGGCGTTGCGTTCGAGATCCGCGCGAGCAGCGACGACTTGCCCGCGTTCGGGAAGCCGGCGAGCGCCGCGTCGGCGAGCAGCTTCAGGTGCAGCTCGACCTCGACCTCCTCCCCGGGCGTGCCGACCTCGGCGAAGCGCGGCGTCTGGCGGGTCGGCGTCGCGAAGCGCGAGTTCCCGCGCCCGCCGGTGCCGCCGCGTGCGACGACGACCCGCGCGCGGCCGTGGGCGAGGTCCGCGATCAGGCTCCCGTCATCCGAGAAGACCTGGGTGCCGACGGGGACGCGGAGCTCGGCGTGCGCGCCGGCGGCGCCGTGCTTGCGCGCGCCCCGGCCCGGCTCGCCGCGACCGCCTTTGAACTTCCGCTTCGAGCGGAACCACGAAAGGTCGCGCAGCTCGGTGTCGGCCACGAGCACGACGTCGCCGCCGTTGCCGCCGTCGCCGCCGTCCGGGCCGCCCTTCGGGACGTGCTTCTCGCGCCGGAAGGTCAACCCTCCGTCGCCGCCCCGCCCGGCCTGCACCTGGATGCGGGCCCGGTCGAAGAACATCGCGCCGCCTTACTCTGCGTCGACGATCGCGACGTAGCGGCGGTCGCCGCTCGTCCGGAAGTCGGCGATGCCGTCGCGCGTGGCGAAGATCGTGTCGTCGCGGCCGATGCCTGCGCCGGGGCCCGGGCGGAAGCGAGTGCCGCGCTGCCGTACGAGAATCATTCCGGACTTGACCGTCTGGCCGCCGAAGATCTTGACGCCGAGGAACTGGGGGTTCGAGTCGCGGCCGTTGCGCGACGAGCCGAGGCCTTTCTTGTGCGCCATTAGGTCGTCGCCGCCTTCTTCTTCGGAGCAGCGGGCTTCTTCGCCGCGGCCGCTTCGGTCTTCTTGGCGGGAGCCTTCTTCGCGGCGCCGATCGCCTCGATCTCGATCTTCGAGACGCGCGAGCGGTAGCCGTTGTGGCGCTTGTACCCGGACTTCGCCTTGTACTTCCCGATCCGGATCTTCGGGCCGAGGGAGTGCTCGACGACCTTCGCCGTGACGGTCACGCCGTTCGCGCCGACCTCCCCGTTCGCGAAGAGGACGTCCGGCTTGAACGTCTTGCCCGGCTCGGTCTTGACCCGGTCCACGACGAGCCACTCGCCCTGCTGGACGCGGTACTGCTTGCCGCCGAGTGAGATGATCGCGTAGCTCATAGGTGTGGAAAACGCGGGCATTTGCCCGCGAACGGGCGAAAGTGTAGCTGCTCTACGACCTGTCCGTCGAGGGCGAATCGTCGTCCCACTGGGACATCGGGACGTATTCCCAGTCGTCGGTCGGCTTGTCCTCCGTGACGACTTCGGGCGCCGCATCCGGCTCCGTGGCCTCTGCGTCGGCGCCGCCGACCGCGACCGGATTCTTCTTGCGGTTCTTGCCGCCGCGGCTGCCGCGGCGCGTCTTCTTGCGCGGGGCGGGGGGCTCACCGTTCTCCGACTCCGCGCCGAGCTCTCGCTCGGGAACGTGGATCTTCGGGGCTGCCGCGGCGGCACCGACGACCTCGACCGCGTCGGCCGCGTCGCCGTCGCCGTTCGCCTCGGGTGCGGATTCCGCCGCCGCGACGGCCGGCTTCTTGTTGCGGTTGCGACCACCCCGCGAGCCACGGCGCGTCTTGCGCTTCGGCGCTTCGCCGTCCACGGCCGGCGCCTCCTGCTCCTCCTCCTCGGGAGCCTCGGCATCCTCCGGCTCGGCCTCGTCCTCGACGGCCTCCGCCTCGGGCTCTGCGTCGCCGGCCTTCTTCGCCGGCGCACGCTTCGCGCGGGTCGGCTTCTCGGCCTCGGCCTCGGCCGTCAGCGGGCCGCTCGGCGCCTTCGCACCCGTCTCGACGAGCTTCGCGTAGGCGATTCCCTCGAGCACGCGCGTGATCTCGATCTTGACCTTCTTGCCGACGAGCTTCGCGGCGTCGCCGACGCAGATCTCGTAGCCCTCGAGCTTCGCGCTCCCGGCGGCGCCGTCGTGCCGTGCGAGCTCGACGAGCTTCACCTCGAGCTTCTTGCCCTCCTCGACCGGCGCGCCCTGCGGCGCGAGCTTCTCGATCGTGCCCTGGTCGAGCACGTTGAAGTGGTCGAGGTGGACGTCCTCCTTGCCGACGAGGAAGAAGCTGCGCTTGGACGCCTCCTCGATCTCGGCGAGGCGGCTGCCGCCGGGGCCGGCGACGAGCGACGCGATCTTCGCGTTGAGCTCCACCTTGAACGCCTTCACGCGAGACCCGGGGGTGACGAGCGCGCGCAGGCGGCGCTCGACGTCGACGGCCGCGGTCGCCTCGGAGACGACGATCCCGTCGCCGCCGCAGGTGGGGCACTTCTTCGTCAGGATCTCGCGCGGCCCGTCGGTGACGTTCTGGCGCGTCATCTCGACGAGGCCGAGCGGGGAGATCTCGACGACGTAGGTCTTCGTCCGGTCGCGCTCGAGCTCCTCGCCGAGCGCCTGCTCGACAGCGGCCCGGTTCTTCGGGCTCGCCATATCGATGAAGTCGATCACGATGATCCCGCCGACGTCGCGGAGGCGCAGCTGGCGGACGACCTCCTTGACCGCCTCGAGATTGTTCTTCGTGATCGTGTCCTCGAGCCTCGCGCCGGAGTTCTTCGAGCGCGAGCCGACGAAGCGGCCGGTGTTGACGTCGATCACCGTGAACGCCTCGGCGTAGTCGAACACGAGGTAGCCGCCGGAGGGGAGGTCGACGCGGCGGTTCAGCGTCGAGCGGATCTCGTCTGCGACCCCGAACTCGTCGAACATCGGCGTCTTCTCGCGGTAACGGCTGACGCGGTCGACCATGTGCGGCGACGTCTTCTTCAGGTAGCCGACGATCCGCTTGAGCGTCCGGTCGTCGTCGACGAGAGCGCGCTCGAAGTCGCCCGTGAACAGGTCGCGGATCACGCGGAGCGGCAGCTCGGCCTCCTGGTAGACGAGCGCGGGCGCCTTGGACTGCTTCGCCTGCGCCTCGATCGACTTCCAGAGGCGCTGGACGAACTCGAGGTCGCGCTCGATGTCCTCGGCGGAGGCGCCCTCGGCGGCAGTGCGCACGATCACCCCGCCGTCGGCCGGCGCGATCTCCTTGAGGATCGCCTTGAGCCGGTTGCGCTCGTCGTCCTCGAGCCGGCGCGAGACGCCGAGGCCCTCGCCCTGGGGGACGTAGACGACGAAGCGGCCGGGCAGCGAGATCTCGGTCGTGAGGCGCGCGCCCTTCGTCTTCATCGGGTCCTTGACCGCCTGGACGAGGATCTCCTCGCCCTTCGCGATCAGGTCCTGGATCTTGCGGCCGTGGCGGCGGCCCTCGAGCTCGGGGGTGACGATCTCGTCGACGTAGAGGAAGCCGTTCTTCTCGAGCCCGATCTCGACGAATGCGGCCTCCATCCCGGGCAGGACGTTGTCGACCTGGCCCTTGTAGATGTTGCCGGCGATCGAGCGGCGCTCGGGGCGCTCGAGGTAGACCTCGGCGACGCGGTCGTCCTCGAGCATGGCGACCCGCTTCTCGCCGACGTCGACCGAGACGAGCAGCTCGCGCTTGGCTTTCGGGAGCGGCGCGCGCTTCGGAGGCGTCCGGCGGCGAGTCTGGGACGAGGACGAGCGGCGCTCGGCGGGCTTCTTGCGCTCGCGCGGCTTCGGCTCGGCCTTCTCGGGCCGTTCGGCCTTTGGCGCCGCGCCGGCGGCGGTCGTCTCGCCCGGCTTCTTGCGGCCGCGTCCCCCTCGGGTTCCGCGGCGGCGCTTGGGTCTCGTCGGATCGTGCGGGCCCGCCGGGGAGGCGGTCTCGCGGACTACAGGATCAGGTGCTGCAACCGGAGCGGCGGCCTGTACGGGCGCCTGCTCCTCTGAGGTGTTCTTGCGTCGGAACCAGGGCAGAGGCAAACGGAGCTCCTTGGATGAGAGCGCGCGCACTCACGGCCTTTCGACCGGTGGCGCGCTGCGATGTGGGTGAAAAACTCGGCATGGGCCTTGCCGCACATTAGCAAGAGACCCGGAGCCCGGGCTCGCGATGCTACGCCGCGGCCGGCCGGAGCTTGGCGCGACGGGTGCGGATGGCGCGCAGCCGCTGCGAGAGCCGGGCCCAGGCCCACGGCTCGACCTCCTTGTAGCGCACCTCCGACTGCTCCCGGGTCGCTTCCAGGTACTCGAACCAGGCATCCGCCTCCTCGATCAGCAGCAACTCGTGAGCCTCTCTCGCCGAAGCCATCTGGTTCACCTCCCGTCGATTGGGAGCGAGCTTAGGACCCGGACCGGACGGACCGGGACTCGAAGTACCGGACGGCGGCTTCGCCGACGGCCCTCGTGCCCACGTACGCCATCCCGCCCTTGAGCGCCCAGCCCGCGACAGGGACGAGGTCGAGCAGCTCTCGCGCGACCGCGCGCAGGCCGAGGCCGCCGCCGACGACACCGAGGAGCTCGGCAGCGCGGCTCGCGTCGATCTCCTCGCCGTAGGCGTGCGCGATGCGGAGGACGAGCCGGATCTGGTTGAGCGTGAGCACCGGCATGTCGACGCCCGGGAGGAACACCGCCGCCCCGACGAGCGCGTTCTTGCGCGCGAATGAGCGGATCAGCTCCGCACAGACCGCGTCGCGGAGGACGGGCAGCCTGCGCGCGAGAGCGGTGGCCGGCTCGCCGACCACGCGGGCGATCGCGCGGGCGATCTCGTCGACGGGGAAGCCCGTGCCCGGCTCGACGCGGATCACGTTCGTCGCGAGCACGTAGGGCACCTCGCGGCCGTCGCCGCTCGCGATGCAGACGATCGGGACGCCGGCGCGGTCGGCCTCGCGGAGCTCGCGCTCGTCCGCCTCCGTCGGGTCGCCCGCGAGGACGTAGACGAGCACGGCGACCTCGCCGAAGGCACCGCCCTCGCGCACGAACGAGGCGTCGCCCTCCCGCGCCAGCTCGCGGGCGAGGACCGGGACGAGGCCCCTCGCCCCCGCGACGACGATCGGCCGCTCGTCGGCCGTCGCGGAGCGGAGCTCCTTGATCGCCGCGTAGATCGCGAGCGGGCTGAATGTCCCCTTCAGCTTCATCAGCGCCGCGACCGCCTGCGCTCGGGCACCGAGCGGGCGTGGATCGCCTGGAGCACACCCATCGCCAGCAGGTTCGAGACCATCGACGAGCCGCCGACGGAGACGAACGGCAGCGGGATCCCGGTGATCGGCGCGATCCCGATCGTCATGCCGACGTTGACGAAGATCTGGAAGAGGAACGCGAACACGATCCCGCCGGCGACGATCGCCGAGAACGCGTCGCGCGCGATCGTCATCACCTTGAGCCCGCGCCAGACGACCAGCAGGTAGAGGAGCAGGAGGATCGAGACGCCGACGAACCCGCGCTGCTCGGCGAGCGAGGCGAAGACGAAGTCGGTCGCGTGCTCGGGCAGGTAGTCGAGGTTCGTCTGTGTCGCGCCGATGACGCCGCGCCCGTTGACGCCGCCGGCGCCGACGGCGGTGATCGACTGGTTGACGTTGTAGGTCGTGCCGCGCGGGTCCTTGCCCGGGTTCGTGAACCCGTAGAGGCGCTCGGCCTGGTACGGCCTCAGGACCTGGATGCCGGCCTTCGGTAGCCAGAGGACGGCGAGGATCGCGAACAGGGTGAGGCCGCCGAGGATCGAGAGGTGCAGCCAGCGCGTGCCCGCGGCGAAGAGCACCGCGGCGAGGGCGGCGCCGTAGACGAGCGCCGTGCCGATGTCCGGCTGCACGAACACGAGCAGCAGCGGAATGGCGGCGAGGCCGACCGTCTGGAGGATCACGCGCGGATCGCCGACCCGTTTGATCCGGTCCGCCAGGAAGGCCGCGAGGAAGAGCGTGAACAGGACCTTGCCGAACTCGGACGGCTGAAAGCGGAAGGCCCCGAGGTCGATCCAGCGGCGTGAGCCTCGCGTGGCCGCGGCCGAGACGAGCACGATCAGCATGACGGCGAGCGTGCCGCCGTAGATCACGCGGTAGTAGCGCCTGTACAGGTCGGGATCGATCGCGACCGCGACGACGAAGGCGATCGCGCCGGCGGCGGCGAACGTCGCCTGCCGGGTCATCGCGCTCCCGCCCGGATCGTGGCGCGTGACGCCGTCGATCACCCAGAGGCCGTACCCGATGATCGCAGCGACGGCGCCGAGGAGCACCCAGTCGAGCCGCCGGACGAACGTGCCGACGGCAACGCTCTCCGCGGCGCGGCGCGGCCGCAGGCCCTTCGCTCGGTTGTCGACGTATTCGATCGCCATCAGTCGCTCGGCTTGAAGGTCAGCCGGCCCTGCTTGCCGAAGTACTGCTCGAAGACCTTCAGCGCCGCGGGCCCCGCAGCGGTGCCGCCGTGGCCGCCGTTCTCGATCAGGGCGCAGACGACGAGCCGCGCGTTGTCGGCGGGCCCGTAGCCGCACCACCACGACTGGTTCTCGAAGTGGCCCACCGGGTAGCCGGGCAGGTTGACGACCTTCTCGGCGGTGCCGGTCTTGCCCGCGATCGGGACGGGAAACGAGCCGAAGACGCCGGTCGAGGTGCCGATCGCCGAGTGCGTCGCCGCGTAGAGGCCGTCGCGGACGACTCGCAGCGCGCCCGGATCGACCCCGGTTGCGCGGGCCGCGGGCGGGGCGAAGCGGCGCAGGACGCGCGTCTGCGCCGGCGTCGCGCCCGGCTGCTCGACGTCGTCGACGAGGTGCGGGGTGACGAGGTTGCCGCCGTTCGCGATCATCGCGTAGAAGCGCGCCATCTGCAGGGGCGTCACGAGCAGGTCCTTCTGGCCGATCGCGAGCTGGATCGAGTCGCCCGGCTTCCACTCGCGGTCGATCAGGAAGTTGTGCGGATCGGTCTCCTTCGTGAACGTCCGCCGGCGCCAGTCCGGGGTCGGCAGCAGGCCGGCCGACTCGGGCCCGACGTCGAGGCCGGTCGCCTCGCCGAACCCGAAGCGGCTCGCCCACAGCTGGAACGCCGGGCCTCGGTTCGGCGGGAGGTTGTAGAAGTCGTTACCGAGTTGGTAGAAGTAGGTGTCGCACGAGGCCGCGAGCGCTTCCGGCAAGGTCATCATCTGGTTCGTGTTCGGGTTCCAGTTCGAGAACGTCTGACCCGCGACCTTGATGCTCGGCGTGCACGCGAGCGAGTCGTAGGGGGAGATGATGTGCTCCTGCATCGCGGCGAGCGCCGTCACCGGCTTGAACGTCGAGCCCGCCGGATAGAGCCCGGAGATCGCCCGGTTCAGGAGCCGCGCCTTCGTCGGGTCGGTCACCTCCTTGAGCTTCTGCGGATCGACGCGGCCGGAGAAGATCGAGGGCTGGTAGGTCGGGTTCGAGGCCAGCGCGAGGACGGAGCCGTCGCGGGGGTCGAGCGCGACGATCGCGCCGCCGCTCGCGTTGTAGTTGCCGGCGCCGCGCGCGAGCGAGATCCCGTAGCGGAGCGCGCTCTCGGCGGCGCGCTGGAGATCGACGTCGAGCGTCAGCCGGATCGCGTTCCCGGGACGGGGCTGGACGCGCTTGGTCAGGGCGCTGCGCGGCTCGCCGCTCGAGTCGACGCGCAGCTCGGCGAGGCCTGCGCGGCCGCGCAGGTAGCTGTCGTACGTCGCCTCGACCCCCGCCTGGCCGATCGTGTCGCCGAGCTTGTACCGGGGGCGCTGCTTCAGCTGCTCGGCCGAGATCTCGCCGGGGTAGCCGAGGATCTGCGCGGCGAGCGACTGGTACGGGTACTTGCGCAGGAAGTTCTGCGCGATCTGGACGCCGTGGAAGTCGGCGCGGCGCTCGTAGAGGTAGGCGACCTGGTCGGGGTGGATCCCCTCCTTCACCGTCACCGGCGTGAGCGGATCGCCCTTGCGCGCCCGGATCCCCTTCAGCATCTCCGAGACGGGCACGCTCACCACCTTCGACAACCGCCGCAGCTCGGCGCGCCGCTCGTGCCACCCTTTCGGCAGGTCGGTCGGCCAGATCTGCACGGCGAAGCCGGCCACGTTCGTGACCAGGGGCCGCCCGTTGCGGTCGAGGATCGGCCCGCGCGCGGCCTCGATCCGGAGCGTGCGCAGCTGGTTGTCCTGCGCCGCCTTCAGGTACTGCTCGCCGGAGAGGACCTGAAGCGCCCAGAGGCGGAGGAAGAGGATCGCGAACGCCGCGAGCGCCACGGCGCCGAGGGCCGCGACGCGGAGGGCGGCCTGCGGCGTCAGTCGCCACGGCTCCGACACCCGCGGGTCGGACGGGAGGAAGCGCCGTGTCGGCCTGCGGATGCCCGCGTCAGCCAAGGAGCCTCACCTCGTGCGTGCGGTCGGAGACGTCGTACGGCGGGAACAGACGCCGGCAGAGAGCGTAGAGCGGCGCGGTCAGGACGAGGTTGAAGACGACGGTGGCCGGGAGGGCGTCGAGCACCGCGCGCAGGGGCGCCGGGTCGCCGAGCATGAAGTGGAGGAGGACCGCCCCGACCGCGTAGAGCACGGTCACGACCCCGACGGAGAGAAACGGCACGTGGACCCGGTCGCGTGCCGTCGTCTCGCCGTAGCGGCCGATCCAGAAGCCGCCGACGGTGAGCAGCAGCGACGTGAGCCCGAGGGTCTCCAGATTCGCGGTGTCGAGCAGCAGCCCCGCCCAGAACCCCGCCACCGCTCCGTAGATCGAGCCGCGGAGGAGCGCGATCGCGAGCAGCGTCACGAGCACGACGTCGGGCATCCCCCCGAACGGCGCGATCGAGGAGACGATCGAGACCTGGACGAGGACGGCGAGGAAGAGCGCGACGCCGACCTTCGCCGCGTCGACTCCGATCACCTCGGCACCAGCACGAGCACGGACGAGAGCGACGAGAAGTCGACGAACGGCTCCACCTGGACCTGCTTGTAGTTCTCGGTGTCGTTCGTGCCGACGCTCGTGATGATCCCGATCTGGATCCCGCGCGGGTAGATCGACGGCAGCTTCCCGTGGCCGGGAGAGCCCGCCGTGATCACGACGTCGCCCCGGGCGGCCGTCTTCTCCTTGGCGACCTGGTCGAGAATCAGCGCGCCGAGCGACCCCTGGCCGTGCCGGAGGATCCCCGCCGCGGCGGTCGGGAGGTCGACCGCGGACACCGCGCTCGTGTCGTCGGTCAGGAGCGTCACCTGCGAGACGTGGCTGAAGACCTTCGTGACCTGGCCGACGAGCCCGTCCGCCGTGACCACGGCGTTCGTGTCCCGGATGCCGTCGGCGTGGCCGGCCGCGATCACCACGCGCTGCTCGTAGGGGCTCGGCGGGTTCGAGATGACGCGCGCCGCGATCGGACGGAAGTCCCGCGGGAACACCTTCGAGTCGCGGTACGCGAGGTCTCTGCGCAGCTGGACGTTCTCCTGGAGCGCGGATTCGTTCTGGATCACCTGCTGGCGCAGCGTGTCGACTTCGTGGTGGAGCTTCTCGTTCTCCGACTTCGCGCTGAAGAGCCCGTTGACGTAGCCCGAAGCGTCGCGGAACGGCCGCGCGACGCGCTCGGCAGCGATCTCGAAGGGGCGCAGGACGCCGGCGGCGACTCCCTGGGCGTCATGGAGCTTCCCTCCGGACGATTCGCGGAAGTACACGGTGATCAGAACGAGCGAGAGCAGGCAGAGGACGCCAACGACAATTCGCCGCTTGAGGGCGCTTGACTGTCGGGAGGCGTAACCGGGGGCGGTGGAGCGCTGGACGGACGAGCCCAGCACCGCCAGGCGGACGGTGCGGTTCCGAGGCACGAAAGCCGGATTGTACGGAAGTTTTCGGCCGCCCGGTTCGTCGAGACTACGGCGGGGGCTGATCGCCGCAGGTTGGCCCCCGCCGTTCGCCTCCCGGCGCGAGGCGAGGGCGCCGCGTGCCGCGGGTCTCGACGGCGTCTCGTGAGAGCGCGTGGACCCAGAGCTCGATCCCCTGCTCCGGGAACGGCACCTGCTCGATGAGCGTGAAGCCGAGGAGCTCCTGGACGCGGCGCGAAGCGACGTTCGCCTCGGTCGCGATGCTGACCAACCGGTCGAAGCCCAAGACGTCGAAGCCCCAGCGGACGGCGGCCGCCCCGCCCTCGCGCGCATACCCGCGACGCTGGCGCTCGGGCGCCACCCACCAGCCGCACTCCGGGTCACCGGGCCACGCGCGGTGGTAGGCGAGGCCGATCCGGCCGACGAGCTCGCCAGTCTCCCGCTCCTCGGCGGCGAAGACGCCCCAGCCGTGCTCGTCCCAGTGGGCGCGTGTGCGCTCGAACATCGCCACGGCCTCATCGCGCGTCGCCGGCCTGCCCGTGAGGTGCCGCATGAACTCCGCGTCTGCCATCCAGCGCGTGAGGACGTCGATGTCCGCGTCGCGCCAGCGGCGCAGCAGCAGCCGCTCCGTCCCGAGCACCGTGTCTTCGTCGCCGAGACCGCCCATTCAGTTAGACGCGTCTGATCATGGGTATCCCAAACCCCGTCCCTCTTGCGCTCGAGCCTAACGGCTCGGACGTCCGCGCGGAAGTGTCCGCGCGTGTCGAAAGCGTGTCGATCCAGATGCTTGATCGATAAATCGGCGCGCCCGCGGCTGGTGGCTCAGACGCTGCGCCCGATCATCGCGCCCGGCGCCGATCAAC
>DAISLG010000044.1:0-420 GCA_036820565.1 Gaiellaceae bacterium
CCCGAGACCGTCTCGACCGACTACGACACCTCCGACCGGCTCTACTTCGAGCCGCTCGACACCGAGTCGGTCCTCGCCATCTGCGAGCGGGAGAAGCCCGACGGCGTCGTGATCCAATTCGGCGGCCAGACGCCGCTCAAGCTCGCGCGTGCGATCGAGGACGCGGGCTACCGCATCCTCGGCACGCCGTTCGACGCCGTCGATCTCGCCGAGGACCGCGAGCGCTTCGCCGGGCTGCTGCGCGCGCACGGGCTCCGCTCGCCGGAGTGGGGGATCGCGGCCTCGTCCGACGAGGCGGTCGAGATCGCCGAGCGGATCGGCTACCCGGTGCTCGTCCGGCCCTCCTACGTCCTCGGCGGCCGCGCAATGCGCGTCTGCTACACGGCCGACGACGTACGCGAGATGCCGATGCTGGACGCG
>DAISLG010000044.1:430-12687 GCA_036820565.1 Gaiellaceae bacterium
CGGGGCTGCCTGCGGCAGCCCCGCTGGGATTCGAGCGGGTCCTCGTTGACCGCTTCGTCGAGCACGCGGTCGAGGTGGACGTCGACGCCCTCTGCGACGGCGTCGACACCTACGTCGCCGCGGTCATGCAGCACGTCGAGGAGGCGGGCGTCCACTCGGGCGACTCCGCCTGCGTCCTGCCAGCCCCGAGCCTCACGTTCGCGCAGACACAGGAGATCGCCCACGTCGTGCGGATCATCGGGCGCGGTCTCGGCGCCGTCGGCCTCCTCAACGTCCAGCTCGCCGTGACGGGCGACGGGGAGGTGTACGTGCTCGAGGCGAACCCGCGCGCCTCGCGGACGGTGCCCTTCGTGAGCAAGGCGACGGGCGTCGAGCTCGTCAAGGCGGCGTGCCGCCTCGCGCTCGGAGCGAGGATCCCCGAGCTGGGGCTGCCGCCCGAGCGGCCGCCGCGCCAGTGGAGCGTCAAGGCCGCAGTGCTGCCGTTCGCGCGCTTCCCGGGCAGCGACCCGGTGCTCGGCCCGGAGATGCGGTCGACCGGCGAGGTGATGGCGAGTGCCGCAGACCTCTCGACCGCGCTCGACAAGGCGGAGCGGGCCGCCGGGCGGCGGCTGCCGCGCTCCGGCTCGGTCTTCATCTCCATCCGCGAGCCCGACCACCAGCAGGCCGTGCCGATCGCCGCCACTCTCGTCGGGCTCGGCTTCGAGCTGTACGCGACCGAGGGGACGGCCGAGACGATCGCACGCGCCGGCATAGCGGTCGAATCGGTGCGGAAGCTCAGCGAAGCGACGGACGGCGAGCCGACGGTCGTGGACCTCATCCGGCGCGGCCGCTGCGACCTCGTGATCAACACGCCGGAGGGCCGCAACGCGCGCTCGGACGGCTACGCCATCCGCGAGGCGGCGCTCGCGCGTCGCGTGCCGTGCATCACGACGCTTTCGGGCGCTGCGGCGGCCGTGCACGCGATCGCGACAGCGCGGGGCGAGCAAGCCGTCTCTCTCCAGGAGCGGATCGATGCAGAGCTTGGGATCGCCCAGCAGGCATAGGGTCGTCGGCGCCGAGGCCGTCGGCCCGTACACGCTGCTGCGATTGGAGCGCGGCGACCTCGATCCGGGCGTGCCGGGTCAGTTCTTCATGGTCGAGGCGCCGGGCCGGCTCCTGCCGCGGCCGTTCTCGCTCTGCCTCGCACCGCCCGGCGAGCTGGCCTTCCTCGTCGACCCGATCGGGCCCGGCACGGAGGCTCTCTGCGAGCTCCGGGCGGGCGACGAGATCGGCGTGCTCGGCCCGCTCGGGCGTGGCTACCGGCTCGACGTGGCGCGGCCGCTGCTCGTCGGCGGCGGAATCGGCATCGCGCCGCTTCCCTACCTCGTCGAGCAACTCGGGGGCACGCCCCCGGTGCTCCTCGGCTTCCGCAGCGCGGAGCACGCCGAGGCGGCCGCGCTCCTCCCGGGCGCGGACGTCGTCGTCGATCCCGTCCTCGTCACCGAGCTCATCGAGCCCGGCTTCGATGTGCTCGCGTGCGGGCCTGAGTCGATGCTGCGCGCGGTCGCCGAGCAGTGCGCGACCGCGCAGCTCGCGTGGGAGGCGCCGATGGCCTGCGGCTACGGCGCCTGCTACGGCTGCGTCGTCGAGATCGACGGGGTGCTGAAGCGACTTTGCCTCGAAGGCCCGATGCTCGAGGCTGCGCGCGTACGCGTCCCGGCGGAGGCGGCGGCATGAGGCTCCTGAACGCCAGCGGCTGCCTCGACGCGCTCGCGGCGCCCGAAGTCGCGCGCCGGCTCGACGCGTTCGTGACGAAGACCGTCACGCCGCTCCCGCGCGAGGGAAGCGCGCCTCCGCGGATCGCCGAGACGGCGCACGGGATGCTCAATGCGATCGGCCTCGCGAACCCGGGCCGTGAGCGCTTCCTCGCCGAGCATCTCCCGCGTCTGCGTGAGCTCGGAGTCCCGCTCTGGGTCAGCGTTGGGGGCTTCTGCGCCGACGACTACGCCGAGACGTGCGCACGCCTGCCCGGGGACGAGCTGGAGGCGGTCGAGCTCAACCTCTCCTGCCCCAACGTCGACGAGGCAGCTGACTCGGCTGCGGAAATCGTCGCCGCCTGCCGCCGCGCGACCGATCTGCCGCTCTACGCGAAGCTCTCTGCCGCGCACCCGGACGTCGCGGAGGTCGCGCGGGCGGTCGCCGCGGCGGGCGCGGACGGGCTCTCCCTCGTCAACACACTGCGCGCAGTCGCCCTCGATCGCGGGCTGCGACCGGTGCTCGCGCGGGGTAGCGGGGGTCTCTCCGGTCCGGCGCTCAAGCCGGTCGCCCTCTACGCCGTGAGCGTCTGCCACGAGGCGACCGGCCTGCCGATCGTCGGGATGGGCGGGATCGAATCAGGTCGCGACGCGCTCGAGTTCGGCGCCTGCGGTGCCCGCGACGTCGCGCTGGGAACCGTCCTCTTCGCGGACCCCGGAGCGCCGGCGCGCGTACGTGCGGAGCTCGCCGCCGCTTGCGCCGAGGCGGGTGTTGCCACACCGGACGACGTGAGAGGTCTGAAAAAAAGCCCGGAAACGGAGCGAAAAGTCCCAGCTTGAAGGTCGCGGGCGCATTGGTAAGATCGGCGCTCCGTGTCCCCCACCAAGACCCAGGCGCACGCGCCGCTCCGCTCTCTCGACCAGCGGATGGACGCCCTCAAGCGAGCGAACGACGTCCGCGTCAAGCGCGCCAAGCTCAAGAAGGACCTCAAGGAGGGGAAGGTCCGGATCGAGCAGATCCTCGGCAACCCGCCCGAGTACGTCTCGACCGCGAAGGTGATCGACATCCTGATGGCGGTGCCGAAGTTCGGACGTGTGAAGGCTGCGCGGTTCCTCAACACGTGCCGGATCAGCCAGTCGAAGACGGTCGGAGGCCTCTCCGACCGCCAGCGCACGGAGCTGATCGGACTCTTCAATCGCTAGCCGAATGCCCACGGTGCTCGTCGTTACGGGCCCGTCGGGCGCCGGCAAGGGGACGCTCATCCACGAGCTCGTCGAGCGCGTGCTGGGGATCGAGGTGACCGTGTCGGCCACCACGCGCGAGCGTCGGCGTGGGGAGGAGGACGGCCGCGACTACCTGTTCCTCGACGACGACGATTTCCTCGCGCGCGTCGCGTGCGGCGAGTTCCTCGAGCACGTCGAGTACGTCTCCGGCCATCGGTACGGAACGCTCCGCTCGGAGCTCGACCGGATCGCGACCAACGGCCATGTTCCGCTGCTCGAGCTCGAGACCGAGGGCGCCCTCCGCGTCAAAGAGAAGGTTCCGGGTGCAGTGACGATCTTCATCTCCGCGCGGGTGGAGGAGCTCGAGCGCCGGCTGCGCGAGCGGGCGACGGAGAGCACCGGCGAGATCGGCGAGCGGATCGAGCTCGCCCGGAAGCAGCTCGAGCAGGCCGGCGAGTTCGACTACGTGATCGAGAACGACGACCTCGAGCGAGCCGTCGGGGAGCTCGTTCGGCTCGTGACCCGCCTCCTCGCCCCGGCAGCTACCATGCCGCGGCGATGATCGAACCCCGCGTCGACGACCTGCTGGAGAACGTGGACTCGCGCTACGCGCTCGTGATCGTTGCGGCGAAGCGCGCCCGGCAGATCAACAACTACCACCAGCAGCTCGGAGAGGGCACCTTCGGCGACAACCTGCCGCCGCTCGTCGAGAGCCGGTCGAAGAACTACCTGACGATGGCCCTGGAGGAAGTGTCCCAGGGCATGCTCAAGTACAAGTACACGGGCTGACGTCCGCGTAACGCGCCTGGGCCATGCCTGCGGCGGGTAGGCATCATTTCGGCATGTCTCGCGTCCTCCTCGGGGTGACCGGCGGCATCGCCGCCTACAAGGCGTGCGAGCTGTGCCGGCTGCTCGTGAAGGAGGGCCACGACGTCGTGCCTCTCGTCACGCCCGGCGCCGAGCGGTTTGTCACCGCCGAGACGTTCCGTGCCCTCGCGCGGCGTCCCCCGGGTGACGACGTGTACCTCCACCTCACGCGCGCCGACCTTCTCGTCGTGGCGCCGTGCACGGCGAACACGCTCGCCAAGCTCGCGCACGGGCTCGCCGACAACGTCCTCACCGAGGCGGCGCTCGCCCATCGCGGGCCGGTCCTGGTCGCGCCGGCGATGAACCCTCGGATGTGGTCGCATCCCGCGACCCGGGCGAACGCCGAGGCGCTCCGCGAGCGTGGGGTGGTCCTCGTCGGGCCGGACGAGGGCGAGACGGCCGAGGGAGAGCTCGGCGTGGGCCGGATGGCCGAGCCGGAGGAGATCCTCCGTGCCGCACTCGAGTTGCTGCACGGTCGTAGCCCTCTCCGTGGCAAGCGTGTCCTCGTCTCGGCCGGCGGCACCCGTGAGCCGGTCGACGCGGTCCGCTACGTCGGCAACCGCTCGTCGGGCCGGATGGGCGTGGCGCTCGCGGCGGAGGCGCGTCGCCGCGGCGCCGAAGTGACGCTCCTCGCGGCCAACCTCGCCGTGCCGGCGCCGACCGGCGTCCAGCTCGTCGAGACGCCCACCGCCGCCGACCTCGAGCGAGAGGCACTCGCCCGCGCGGCCGAGGCGGACATCGTCGTCATGGCCGCCGCCGTCGCCGACTACCGGCCGGCGGAAGCGCTCGCGGCGAAGCGGCCGAAGGACACGGCGGCGTGGACGCTCGAGCTCGAGCCGACGGCGGACGTGCTCTCGACGCTGGGCGAGCGCCGCCGCGAGGGGCAGCTCCTCGTCGGCTTCGCGGCGGAAACCGGGGACACGGGCCTCGCGCGCGCCCGTAACAAGCTTGTGGGCAAGGGCGCCGACCTCTTCGTCCTCAACGACGTCTCACGCCGGGACATCGGCTTCGACACCACCGAGAACGAGGTGACGCTCGTCACGGCATCCGGCGAGCGGTCGGTTGCGAAGGCACCGAAGGAAGAAATCGCGGCCGCGATCCTCGACGAGGTGGAGGTGCTGATCAGGAATGGCTGAACGGGCGGTCGAGCCGGCCCCGAGCGGGCAGATCTCGACGATCGTCGAGAACCTCGCGCGGGTCATCCACGCTCCGGACGAAACGCTGCGGCTCGTCGTGCTCTGCCTCGTCGCCGAGGGTCACGCGATCGTCGAGGACTTTCCCGGTGTCGGCAAGACGATGCTCGCCAAGGCGCTCGCCCGCTCGCTCGACTGCCACTTCTCCCGTCTCCAGTTCACGCCCGACCTGCTCCCGTCGGACGTCACAGGCGTCAACGTCTTCAACCAACAGCAGAACGAGTTCGAGTTCCGGCCCGGCCCCGTGTTCGCGAACCTCCTGCTCGTCGACGAGGTGAACCGCGCCTCGCCGAAGACGCAGGCGGCGCTGCTCGAGTGCATGGAGGAGCGCCAGGTGTCGGTCGACGGCGTCACGTACCCGCTCGAGCCGCCGTTCATGGTCATGGCGACGCAGAACCCGATCGAGTACGAGGGGACGTACCCGCTGCCGGAGGCACAGCTCGACCGGTTCACGATGCGGCTCTCGCTCGGCTACCCGCCGCTCGCCGAGGAGGCGCGGATGCTCGACGAGCAAACGAGTGCACCACCGCTGGAGTCGCTGCTCGCGGTCGCCGACGCGGCCGACGTGCTCCGGCTCGTCGAGGCCGCCCGCGGCGTGTACGTCGAAGAGAGCCTCGGCCGCTATGTCGTCGCAGTCCTCCGCCAGACGCGCGGCGACTCGCGCCTCTACCTCGGCGCCAGCCCGCGGGCAGGGATCGCGCTGCTCCGGGTGGCGAAGGCGCGAGCGCTGGCCGAAGGGCGCGACTTCGTCGTGCCCGACGACGTGAAGGCGGTCGCGGCGCCGGTACTCGCGCACCGGCTCATCCTCGCGCCGGAGGCTCGCTCGGCCGGGCTCGGCCCCGACGAGCTCGTCGCCGACGCACTCGCGCGCACCCCGGTCCCGGTCTGATGACCCGCCGGGGTCGAGCGGTACTCCTCCTCGGCGCCCTCTGCTGGATCGTTGCCGTCGTCTTCGGCTCGCGCGCCATCTTCCCGGTGGCGGCCGGTCTCGTCCTCGCCGTCCCGCTCGCGCTGGCGTGGGTGCGGATCACGCTGCAGCAGCCGCACGTGAGGCGGCGCTGGCCGCACGAGAACCTGCTCGAGCGAGACGACGTAGCGATCGAGCTCGTGCTCGAGCGCGAGCCCGGAGTGCCGCTGCCGAGCGTCGTCGCCCACGAGCGCGTCGGGCGCCTCGGCGAAGAGGAGGTCGAGCTGCGGCCGCACGGCCGCGGTCGCCATTCCGGCTCGTACCGCCTCCGCGACGTGCCGCGCGGGCGTCATCGCTTCTCGCCGGTCCGGCTGTCGATCTCCGACCCGTTCGGCCTTGCCGAGGCGGACCTTGCGCTCGAGGAGCAGCAGGCGCTCGTCGTCTACCCGCGCCTCGCCGAGCTCGAGCGGCTCTTCTTCGACGGCGGCGCCGGTCCCGAGCACGGCCGCCGGCTCCTGCTGCGGCGGCCGGTCGGCTTCGAGCTTCACAGCGTCCGCGACTACCAGCAAGGAGAGTCCTTGCGGCGCGTCCACTGGCCGTCCACCGCGCGGCGCGGCGCGCTGATGGTGAAGGAGCTCGAGGACTCCCCGCGCGACGAGGTCGCGGTGCTGCTCGACGGAGACGCTGCGGCCGTCACGGGCGCACCGCCCGACTCGTCGTTCGACGCCGCCGTCCGGGCCGCCGGCTCGATCCTCCTGGCGCAGATCCGACGCGGCCGTCGTTGCATCCTCGTCCTCAACACGGCCGGCCGGGAGACGCAGGCCGTCTCGTCGTACGGGCCGGAGTGGCAGCGCGCGCTCGAGCTTCTCGCCAGCGCCGAGCCCGACGCCCGGAACCCGGTGGCGGCGCTGCTCGAGTCCGGCGTCGGGCCGGCGGCGCGCTCGCTCGAGCTCGTGGTCGTCACCTCCCGGGTGGAACCGGGGCTCGTCGACCGGCTGCTCGAGCGCGCGCTCACGCGCCGCGCCGTGGCGCTCGTCCACGTCGAGCCGGCCGGCTTCGCCGGCCACCCGGGCCGTCCCGAGCCCGGCCTCCTGCGCCTCCAGGCCGCGGGCATGCCGATCGCCGTCGTGCGGCAGGGCGACGACCTCGCGGCCGCGCTCGTAGGAGCGAGGCCGGGGGAGGTCGCGCATGCGTAAAGCCGGCCGGACGCTCGCCGTCACCCTGCCGGCGCTCGTCGTCGTCGCGCTCGCCTGGCTTCGCCTCGAGCAGCCGGTCGCGCCCCTGTGGCGCGTGTTTGCGCTCGTCGCCCTGGCGCTTGCAGCGGCGGTGCCGCGCGGCCGCTCGTTGCGCCTCGCCGCGGCCGTTGCCGCAACCGTCGCCGGCGCGTGGCTGGCGGTCGGCGTCTCCTTCGTTCCTTCCCAGCTCGACCCCGCTTCGGGCTTCGGCCTGGCCCACGCGTTCTCGGTCTTGGCAGCGCGGTTCGGGAACGGATTCTCCGACTTCTATGCCACCCATCTCCCGTTCGACCCGCGCGTGCACGCGGCTATGGGCGAGCTGGTGCTCGCGGGCGTCTTCATCTTCGTGTTCGCCGTCGCGCTTCTCGCGGCGGCGCGGAAGCCGGTCGCGAGCGCCCTCGCCCTCCTCCTGGGCGCCGGCTGGCCGGCAACGCTCCTCGGGCCGTCGCACGGAGTTGCGATGGGAGCCGCCATTCTCGGCGCCGCGCTCGTCGTGCTCGCCGGCCTCGGCTCGCGCCGGGTGCCGGCCCTCGCGCTGCCGGCGACAGCGGTCGTGGCTGCGGGAGCCGTCGCGGTGGGCTCGGCTACCGCGGCGCAGCACGGGCTCGTGCACTGGCAGTCCTGGAACCTGACGCATGCCGTCGCAGGCGGCCCCGTCGGTGTCGGCTTCGTCTGGAACGCGCAGTACGGCGGCCTGCGGTGGCCCGCGTACCCCACGGTGGTGCTCGAGGTTCAGTCGGAGCGAACGCCGACCTACCTGCGAGCGGCAGTTCTCGACGACTTCACGAGCGACGCGTGGTCGATCGGCGTGCCTCGCTCAGCCGACGCCCTCGAGCCGGCGGCTGCCCTGCGGCCGCGCAACCAGACGCGCACGCTCGTGACGGTGGATGGGCTTGCAGATACGCGCCTCGTGGGCGGCAGCGTCCCGGTGCGCTTCGCGGCCGGCGGTGCGCCGCTCTTCCAGCCGGAACGCGGCTTCGCATCTCTCGGCGAGGGTCTCCCTCGCGGCTTCCAGTACACGGTGTGGAGCTATAGCCCGAGTCCGACCGCGTCCGGATTGCGCCGCTCGGCCCCCGAATACCCGGCGGCGCTCTCGGACGAAGGCCTCCTCAACGTCGGAAGCGGGGTGACGGTGCCGTCGTTCGGCGCTCCGCACCGGTTCTCGACCGTCCTGACGCTGCTGACCCGCAATCCGACGCGTGGATACGCACCGCTCGCAAGGCTCGCCGAAGAGGTGGCCGGCAGAGCGCGCACTCCGTATGACGCGGTGGTCGGCCTCGAGCGCTGGTTCCTCGTCTCCGGCGGCTTCCGCTACTCGAACCACCCGCTCGTGATCGGGCCGCCGCTCGTCGGTTTCGTGACGCAGACGCGCAGCGGCTACTGCCAGTTCTACGCGGGTGCGATGGCGCTGATGCTTCGCTACCTCGGCATTCCGGCCCGCGTGGCGGTCGGCTTCGCCGGCGGGAGGTACGACGCGAGCCGGCACACCTGGCTCGTCACCGACCGCGAGGCCCATGCCTGGGTCGAAGTGTGGTTCAAGGGCTACGGGTGGCTTCCGTTCGACCCGACGCCTGCCGCGCCGGGAGCGCCGCATCGCCCGGCTGCAGCAGGAGCGGACGCCGCACGCAGAGGCGGTGGCTCCGCGAAGAACTCGACGTCCCCGAAGGTCGCAGCCGGCGGGTCGGCGACCGTCGCGGACGTCCTCAGCCGGAAGAACGGGCTCGTCCGGCCGCACTCGCGGGGCACCTCGCCGGCCCCGGCCGTGAGATCCGGAGGCGGCAGCCACGCCGACGGCGGTCGCGGCAGGGCAGCACTGCTCCTCCTGCTCGTCCTCGCGGTCGCGGTTGGAGGCATCGTGCTGGCGAAGGCCGCTTTCCGGATCAGCCGGCGCGTCCGCCGTGACCCGCGGCGCGTCGCGGCCGCCTGCCGCGAAGAGCTCGCCTCGTTCCTCGTCGACCAGCGCGTCGAGGTGCCGCGGAGCGCGACCCTGCGCGAGCTCGGTGAGCTCGTCCAGCACGAGTTCGGGGTGCAGCCCGAGCCGTTCGTGGCTGCGGCGACGGCTGCCCGCTTCGGTCGGGCCGAGGACGCGGCGGTCGCGGCTCGTACGGCACGGCGCGAGCTGCGAGCCCTTCTCGACGACGCCCGGCGCTCGCTCACCCGGCGTGAACGGCTCCGCGGCCTGCTCTCGTTGCGCTCGCTCGCGCGTCCGCTCGCACAGGTCGACGCGTCAGCTTCCCTGGGGAGCGGGATCGTGGGTAGCACGGGGTCATGAGCGAGTCGACCTACAGCCTCTACCAGCGCGGCCGGCGCCATCTGCGAGCCGGCATGGCCGCACAGGCGACCGTCTCGCTCGAGAAGGCAAAGCGGCGGGAGCCGGACAAGGCGTCCATCCGCGAGGTACTCGGGATCGCGTACTTCCGGATCCGCCGCTGGAACGAAGCGGAGGCCGAGTTCCGCGAGGTGCTCGAGCTCTCGCCGGTCAACGATTACGCGCACTACGCGCTTGGCCGCTGCCTCGAGAAGCAGGGGCGGGACGTCGAGGCGAACCGGCACTACAAGCTCGCGAGCTCGCTTCGTCCCGACTTGGCGCAGTACCGCGCGCGCATCCGCGAGCTCGAGTAGCGTCCGCGGGCGTGCGAGCGGTCGTGCAGCGCGTCGCGCGGGCGAGCGCGACGCCCGGCGGCGAGATCGGCCGCGGCCTGTGCGTGCTGCTCGGTGTCGCGAGTGGGGACGGGGAGGAGCAGGCAGCGCGGCTCGCAGGCAAGGTCGGACGGCTGCGGGTCTTTCCGGACGACGCCGGCCGGTTTGACCGCTCCATCCTCGACGTCGCCGGTACGGCGCTCGTCGTCTCCCAGTTCACGCTCATCGCCGACACCGCGAAGGGGAACCGGCCGAGCTTCGCCGACGCCGCGCCGCCCGAGCAGGCGGAGCCGCTGTACGAGCGGTTCTGCTCCGAGCTGCAGGCGCTCGGAGTCCCGGTGGAGACGGGTGTCTTCGGGGCGAAGATGGAGGTCGAGCTCGTGAACGACGGGCCGGTGACGATCGTGCTCGACGCATGACGAGCCTCGCGGAGCTGGAGGAGCGGAGGGCGTACGAATGCCGCCTCACGCCGGACCGCGCGCTGGAGACGCTCGACGAGGCGGAGGAGTTCCTGCGCGACCGCGGCCTCCTCACCCGCACCGCCGACTCGACGCTGCCGAGCCTGTTCAAGGCATGTCACGAGGAGCCGTACGCGCGGGAGAGCCCCGGCTTCGGCCAGTGGCCGGCGACGAAGTTCCCGTGGTTCGGCCAGCTCGGCGCGCGCGGCAGTCTCATCCTCGCGATCCACCGCGGCAAGAGCCTCCTGGTGACGGACGACGTCGCCGACCTGCTCGACCCGATCTGCCGCGCCGAGCTCGCGCGGATGCAGACGGAGGACGACGACGGGGCGCGGCTGCTTCGCCACCTCGAGGACGCAGGCCCATCGGAGCTCGAGGATCTCCAGACGGAGCTGGCGCTGACGCCGAAGGAGCTGAAGAGCCTCCGCTCGCCGCTCGAGCGCTGCGGCGTGATCGTCGCCCGGTCGATCGTCTACGAGGAGCCGCATCGGCACACGAGCGTCCTCGCCCGCTGGGATCAGGTGCACCCGGAGCCGAGCGCTGTGACCGATCCTCGACAGGCGCTCGGCGACCTCCTCTGCGCCGGCGTCCGCGCCGCGGTGCTCGCCCCCGAGCGGGAGCCCGAGCGCTGGTTCTCGTGGCGTTGGTACTTCGACGGCGACCTCGTGGACGAGCTCGTCGGTGCCGGGCGGCTCGTCCGCGTCGACGGCCACGTCGCCGCCGGCGGCTGAACAAGGGCCGCTGCTACGCGCCGTTGCTACACTGGCCGCACCACATTTCACCGATCTGGAGAAATGGGCCTGCGGGCCCATTTTTTATGACGGAGACGCGACGGGATGCCGACGACATTCGAGAAGGAGCGCCAGCTGCAGAACGAGATTGAGCCGCGGGTCGAGCGCGACCTGCCGGGCGTGGACGTGCTCGCGGTCGAGCTGCTCACGCCTACCCGCTTCTGCGTCTACGTCGATCATCCGCAGGGCGTCGACCACGCCCTCTGCCGTCGCGTCACCGACGTCCTGCGCGACTACCTGCGCGAGTACAGCGTCGAAGTGTCGTCGCCGGGGCTCGCCCGGCCGCTGCGCCGGCAGGAGCACTTCGAGGCTGCGCGCGGACGTCCCGTTCGCGTCCGCACCGCCGGCAGGAAACTGCGCGGAGAGGTCCTCTCCGCCAGCGAGCAGAGCGTGACCGTGGCCGCCTCCGACGGCGCCGAGACCGAGATCCCGTACGCCGAGATCGTGCGGGCGAACCTCATCCCAGTGTCTGATTTGAAGGGGAGCGTGACATGAGCCAGGAGATCATCGAGGCCGTCCGCGAGATCGAGCGCGACAAGGGAATCGACGAGGGCGCGCTCGTCGCCGCGCTCGAGGACGCGCTCCTCGCCGCGTACAAGAAGACGCCGGGCGCGGCGCGTCACGCGACCGTCGAGATGGACGACCAAACCGGTGACTTCCGCGTCTTCTCCGTCGAGCTCCCGTCCGACATCGAGGAGCGCCTGATCGACGAGGCGCGCGAGCGCAAGCTCGAGGAGCTCGAGCGGCTCGAGGAGGAGACCGGCGAACGCCAGCACACGCTCATCTCCGACGACGACCTCGACATCGACTGGTCCGAGGTTCCCGCGGAGCAGGTCGTCCGCGAGGACGTCACGCCCGAGGGCTTCGGCCGCATCGCCGCACAGACTGCGAAGCAGGTCATCCTGCAGCGGATCCGCGAGGAGGAGCGGCGGATGATGTACGACGAGTACATCGACCGCGTGAGCGAGGTCGTGACCGGCATCGTCCAGCAGGCCGGGGACCGCAACAACGTCCTCGTCGACCTCGGCAAGGTCGAGTCGCTGCTGCCGCGCTCCGAGCAGGTCGACGGGGAGCGCTACGAGCAGGGCTCGCGAATCAAGGCCGTCATCACCGAAGTGCGCTCCGGGACGAAAGGCCCGCAGGTCATCCTCTCCCGGCGCGACCCCGAGCTGATCAAGACGCTGTTCGAGCTCGAGGTGCCGGAGATCG
>DAISLG010000045.1:0-1251 GCA_036820565.1 Gaiellaceae bacterium
CCGCGCGCTGCAGCGGCAGGAGGAGCTCGTCGAGCAGTTCACAGCGGCCGGCGGCCCCGGCTTCGAGGGGCGGACGCGCGCGCAGCTGCTCGACCTCGGGCTCGCGGAGGCCGAGCTGACGCTGCCGACGACGGCGCTCTCCGGCGGCCAGCGGAAGCTCGTCGCGCTCGCCGCGTGCCTCGCCACGGGCCCCGACGTCCTGCTCCTCGACGAGCCGGAGACGCACCTCGACTCCGCGCACCGCGAGCGGCTCGAGGCGTTCGTCCGCTCCTTCGACGGCGCCGTCGTCAGCGTCTCGCACGACCGCTACCTGCTCGACGAGACGGTCTCGCAGATCGCGGAGCTCGCCGGCGGCCGCGTCCGGCTCTGGCCCGGCAACTACAGCGCCTACGCGACCGCGCGGGAGCTCGACCTCGCGCGGCAGCAGGTGCTCTACGTCACCCAGCAGAAGGAGATCGCGCGGCTGGAGGCAGCGATCCGGCGCTTCAAGGACTGGGCCGACCGGGTCGTCGACGAGCGCCACATCAAGCAGGCGCGAAACAAACAGCGGCAGATCGACCGGATGGAGAAGATCGACCGTCCCGTGCTCGAGCGCCGCAGGATCGCGCTCAGCCTCCGGAGCGCGGCCCGCGGCGGCGAGCGCGTCGTCGAGCTGCGCGCGGCCGGCGCCTCGTTCGGCGATCATCCCGTGCTCGCCGGTGTCGACCTGACCGTGCTGCGCGGCGAGCGCGTCGGCATCGTCGGCGAGAACGGCGCGGGCAAGAGCGTCCTGCTGAAGGTGCTCGCGGGCGAGCTCGAGCCGACGGCGGGCGAGCGCTGGGCCGGCCCCTCGATCCGGATCGGCTATCTGGCCCAGGACCAGCGCCCGGCCGATCCCGGCGCGACCGTGCTCCAGACGGTGAGGCTCGCCGACAGGCTCTCGGAAGGGGAGGCCGTCGCGCTCCTGATGAAGTTCCTGTTCGACTACGAGCAGGTGCGCCGCCCGCTCTCGTCGCTCTCCGGCGGCGAGTGGACCCGGCTCCAGCTCCTCCTGCTGATGCTCGGCGGCGCCAACTGCCTCCTGCTCGACGAGCCGACGAACCACCTGGACATCGACTCGGTCGAGATGCTCGAGAAGGCGATCGAGGAGTTCGACGGGACCGCCGTCTTCATCTCGCACGACCGCTACTTCCTCGACCGGATCTCCGACCGGATCGTCGAGGTCGCCGGCGGGGCCGCCCGCTCGTACGAGGGCGGCTACTCCGACTGGAA
>DAISLG010000045.1:1351-4485 GCA_036820565.1 Gaiellaceae bacterium
ACGGGCCGGTCGAGGATCTCGCGCACGTGGAGCGCGAGCTGCTCCTGCGTGAACGGCTTCTGGAGGAACGCGGCGTCGGCCGCGAGCCCGTCGGCGCCCGCGTCCTCGTCGGTGTAGCCCGACGTGAAGAGAACCCGGAGCCCGGGCCGCCGGGCGGTCAGCCGCTCGGCGAGCTGGAAGCCGTCGAGGCCGGGCATGACGACGTCGGTCATCAGCAGGTCGACCGGAACGTCGCCGCCGACGCGAAGGGCCGCCTCGGCGCTCTCGACGGCCATGACCGAGTAGCCCTTCAGCTCCAGGAGCTCGGAGACGACGGCGCGCACCGCGTCCTCGTCCTCGACGAGCAGGATCCGCTCCGTGCCGCGGGTCTCGGCCTCCGTGTGGGGTGGTGCGGCCGGGACGACCGTCAGCGGCTGCTCGGCACGGGGGAGCAGCACGCGGAACGTCGTGCCGCGGCCGAGCTCGCTCTCGATCTCGAGGTCGCCGCCGCTCTGCTTGACGATCCCGTAGACGGTCGAGAGGCCGAGCCCGGTCCCCTCCGTCCCCTTCGTCGTGAAGAACGGCTCGACAGCGCGGGCGCGGGTGTCAGGATCCATCCCGACGCCGCTGTCCCGCACGGTCAGGGCGACGAACGCGCCGTCGGGCGTGGTCACGTCCGCGGTCTCGATCGTCAGCGTGCCGCCGCCCGGCATCGCGTCCCGGGCGTTGACGGCGAGGTTGACGAGCACCTGCTCGATCTGCCCTGGATCGGCCTGCACGCGCCCAAGGGCAGTCCCCGGCAGCGAGATGAGCTCGATGTTCTCGCCGATCACGCGCCGGAGCATCGACTCGATTCCCTCGACGACGGCGTTGAGGTCCAGCACCTTCGGCTGGAGCAGCTGGTGGCGGCTGAACGCGAGCAGCTGGCTCGTGAGCGAGGTCGCCCGCTCCGCCGCCTTCTTGATCTCCTCCGCGCGGGCGCGCAGCGGGTCGTCCTCGCGCAGCTCCTGGAGCATCAGGTCGCTGTAGCCGCCGACGGCGGTGAGGACGTTGTTGAAGTCGTGCGCGATCCCGCCCGCGAGGCTGCCCACGGCCTCCAGCTTCTGCGACTGGCGGAGCTGATCCTCGAGGTGGCGGCTCTCGGTGACGTCCCGCCCGATCACGAGAATCCCGGTCGGCGTTCCGGCGTCGTCGCCGACGGCGGTGGCGCCGCTCTCGATCAGGCGCCAGCGTCCGCTCTTGTCGCGGATTCGCACCTCGACCGTGATCGAGGGATCGCCCTTCGTCATCACCGAGGCGACGGTCTTTCGGTCGTCGGGATGCACGAGCTCCATCATGTTGCGTCCGATCAGCTCGGCGGACTCGTAGCCGAGGACGGCCACGGTCGCAGGCGAGACGTAGCGGATGCGCCCATCGAGGTCGTGCAGGTTGATCATGTCGCCCGAGTTCTCGACGACGAGGCGGTACATCTCCTCGCTCTGGCGCAGCGCCTGCTCGGACTCCTTGCGGGCCGTCACGTCGATCAGGTAGCCCTGGAGGAAGAGCGGGCGGTACTCGTCGTCCCGTACGGCCATCGTGTGATCGTCGATCCAGACGGTGCGGCCGTCCTTGCCGACCAGCCGGTACTCGCCGGAGAACGGCTCGCCGGTCGAGTGGACGCGCGCAGCCTCGGCGAGCACCCAGTCGCGATCGTCGGGGTGCAGGATCTGCGGGAAGAAGCCCGGGACGTACCAGTCCTCGGCCGCGTAGCCGAGCATTGGCTCGATCTGCGGGCTCATGTACGAGGTCTCGATCGTCTCGCCGAGTGTGTTGATGTAGGTCGCGAGCGGGAGCCGCTCGACGAGCGTGCGGTACTTCGCCTCGGCCTCGCGGAGCCGCTCCTCGGAGCGCTTCCTCTTGGTGATGTCGCGAAGGTACGCGGTGAAGACGGGTGCGCCCGGAACGGCGACGCGCGTCAGCGCGAGCTCCGCCGCGAACTCGCGGCCGTCGGCGCGCCGTGCCGTGATCTCGACGGCCGATTCGAGCAGCGGCCCACTGCCCGTCTCGAGCGTGCGGGCGAGAGCGCTCGGGCGCTCCGTCTCCGGCTGGCCGACCAGCTCGAGGAAGTCGCGGCCGACGGCGTCGCCTTGCGGCAGGCCGAAGGCCTCCTCGGCCGCGGGGTTGAACTCGGCGACCTTTCCTTCGTGGTCGATCGTGATCACCGCGTCGAGCGCGGAGGCGAGGATGGCCGCCTTGCGGGCCTCGCTCTCGGCGATCGTCCGCTCGGCCGCTTTGCGGGTGGTGATGTCCGCCATTGAGGCGACGACCCCGACGGCTTTGCCGTCCGCGTCCCGGAGCGGGGCGGCCCACAGGCTCACCTCGATGTCGGATCCGTCCTTGCGCTTGCGCCAGAGCTCGATCCCCGCCATCGACTCGCCGGCCATCACGCGCGAGAGGTTGTCCTGGAACTCGTGGCGCCGCTCGGTGGGCACGATCACGTTCGGGCCGCCGAGGACCTCCTCCGCGGTCCAGCCGAAGATCTGCTCCGCAGCCTCGTTCCAGGTGCGGATCAGGCCGTCGGCGTCGAGGTCCATGATCGCGAGCGGGGAGGCGGCGATCAGCGCGCCGTGGCGCTCGTTCGACTGGCGCAGGGCCTCGAACTGCGCGGCGGAGTCGATCGCCGTCGCCGCGTGGTTCGCGAATGCGCGCAGCGCCTGGAGCTGGTCGGTGCGCGGCAGCAGGCGGTCGGAAGGGTCGTCCGCCCAGATGAAGCCGATCGTCGCGCCCGTACGGTCGGCGAGCGGCACGATCAGCCAGTGGTGGTTCCAGGCGCGCGCCCCGCGGCCGTTCAGGAGCGAGACGTAGCTCGGCGGGGGCGAAGCGACGAGCGCCTCCGCGTCCTCCGACGACGCCAGGTAGCAGCCCTCGATCTCGAAGCGCGGGTCAGACAGCTTGCGGAGGCCGTCCCTCGAGAGGAACGACGGCGTGCCTTCGACCCGGTCGAAGCCGACGGAGGCGACGGTCTGCGAGACAGCGGAGTCGTCGACGAAGAGCTCGACCGTGACCTTCCCGAACCCGAGCGCCTCGTGGATGCCGACGCAGACCGCGTCGAGGATCGTCTCGATCGGAAGCGACGTCGTCAGCTTGGCGGACACCTCCAGCAGGCGCTCGAGCGC
>DAISLG010000045.1:4585-8031 GCA_036820565.1 Gaiellaceae bacterium
TGGCGAAAAGAGACCATGAATCGACGCAGGGGGCAGGTGGCCGGACTCACATGGTGCCTACGGTCAACCTCGCGCGCATACCTCGAAGGGGGGAGCTTCTAAAGTGCTATCTCCGCGTCGGCGTGCGCGACGACGACCGGATCGTGCGTCGCACAGACGATCGTCGCCCCCGTGTCGCGCGCGAGCCGGGCGAGCAGCGAGGCCACCGCAGCGGCGTTCGCCTCGTCCAGCCGCGAGGTCGGCTCGTCCGCGAGCAGGAGCTCCGGGCGCGCCGCCAGCGCCCGCGCGATCGCGACGCGGCCCCGCTCGCCGGTCGAGAGGCGCGAGACGCGCTGGGCGGCGCGCTCGGCGAGGCCGACCGCTTCGAGCGCCTCGAGCGCGCGCAGAGTCGGTCGCCCGCGGACGGCCAGGCCGAGCTCGACGTTCTCGCGCGCGGTCAGGAACGGGATCAGCTCCGGTTGCTGCGAGACGTAGCCGATGTGGTCTCGGCGGAACGCCGCGCGGGCGGCACGGTCGAGCCCGGCCAGGTCCGTTCCGAGCACCGTCACGGCTCCCGCGTCCGGCACGTCGAGCCCCGCGAGCAGGTTGAGGAACGTTGTCTTGCCCGAGCCGGACGGCCCGGTGACGGCGTGGAGGCGTCCCGCGTCGAGCGAAGCGTCGAGCCCGGTGAACACCGGCCCCGACGCGAACCGCCGTGAGAGACCGCGCACCTCGACAGTCGGCGCAATTGTTGAGCCCAGGTGCCTCGCACCTTCAGGTGAGGCACCTTCAGGTTCGCGCAGCCCGGTGGGCTTGCCCTCGCGGGCTCCCGCCGGCTCGACGAGGATCGCGCCTGCCTCGAGTCGCGCCGTCGCGCGCGAGCCGATCCCGGCGCGGACGAGCAGCTCCTCCGGGAGACGCAGCCAGCCGCCCCTGCCGACGACGATCGTGTCGCCCGCGTCCCCCTCGCGCGCCCACTCCTCGCTCACGCGGCCGTCGCGGATCCGCACGATCCGGTCGGCGATCCGGACGGACTCCGGATCGTGGCTGACGATCACGGTCGTACAGCCGTGCTCGCGCGCGAGCTCGCCGATCAGGTCGTAGACGAGGTCGGCGCTGCGCGCGTCCAGCTCGCCCGTCGGCTCGTCCGCGAGGAAGATCCGGGGCCGGTGCGCGAGCGCGGCGCAGAGGGCGACCCGCTGCTGCTCACCGCCCGACAGCTCCGCGGGATGCGCGCCTCGCCGCTCCGCCAGGCCGACGCGCTCGAGCAGCTCGTCGGCGCGACGGTCGCGCTCGCCGCGCGGCGTGCCGCGGAGTCCGAGCTGGAGCCCGACGAGCGCGCGCGCCGTCAGCTCGCCGGCGAGCGCGCGCGAGTAGTGCTGGTCGGCGTACCCGAGCGTCGACGCGCGGTAGCGGGAGAGCCGCCGCCCGGTGAGCTTGCCGATCTCCTCGCCGAGCACCCGCACGACTCCCGCCGAGGGCCGGTCGAGCCCGGCGAGGATCCGCAGCAGCGAGGACTTCCCCGACCCGCTCGGGCCGAGCACCGTCAGTACCTCGTGCTCCCGCACAGCGAGAGAGAGCCCCTGGAGCGCAGCAGCGTCGCCCTCGGGCGTCGAGTGGACGCGAAACAGATCGCGGATCTCGATCGCCGCGCTCATGCCCCCCTCCTCGTAACTGAAGCCACGAGTCCCCCCGCGAGGGTCACGTAGACGAGCGCCGCCGGCCCCACGACCGTCCACGCCTCGTGCAGGCGCAACGGCGGCTCCGGCGCGGCCGAGCCGGCCGTGAGCGCGACCAGGTCGATCACGAGCAAGCTCAGCACGGCGCCGGTGGCGAGCCCGCCGAAGACGCCGAACGCGGTCACGATCAGCGTCCGCAGCCGCAGCTGGCGGCGCAGCGTCGCCGGCGCGGCGCCCTGCGTCTCGAGGTCGCGCAGCTCACCGCTCTCGTCTCGCATGTCGGAGACGAGGCCCAGCACGAGGCCCACGAGCGCGAGCAGCAGCGCCGCGACTGCCGTCCCAGCGAGGGTGAGCAGGGCGCCGCGCGCGAGCGGGTCGGCCCGGAGCCTCTCGGCGACGGCCGCGTGCGACTCGATCTGGAGCGAGGGGAACGGCGGGCGCGGCCCCTCGGCCCAGAGCTCGTTCGGCACGCCGAGGCCCGGCGAGGCGGCGTCGAGCGCGTTCGAGACAGCGTCGCGGTCGGCGAGGACGACGGGACCGTCGACCGAGGGGAAGCGCGTCGTCACGCCTGCGACCCGGACCGTCACGTGCCCGCCCTCGACGTCCACCGGGAGCAGGCCGTCGGGCCCCGCCGCCGCGGCGAGCGCGGGTGAGACGATCGCCGCGATCGGATGCCCGTCCGTGGGCTGCCGCGCACGGAACCGCGTCGTCGAGTCGCTGGTGAGGAGATAGCCGACGCGCCCACCGCGCGCGACAGCGCCGTCCTCGCCGATCCAGCCCGAGAAGTCGAGGCCGTCGAGCGTGAGGACGCCGCGCGCGGAGGGCTGGAGGCCGGTGCCGGCATTGGCCGCGCGGCGACCGCCGTTCAGCAGGTCGAGGTCGAGCGCGACGAGCGTCCCTGCGGGCACGCGCCCGCGCAGGATCGCGTGGGGCCCATGTGTCTCCCCGAGTGCGACGCCCGCGAACTCGCCGTCCGGCTTCCGGACCACGGCCCGCACCGCCACGTCGTCGCCGTGCACCGCCGCGGCCAGCCGAAGCGTCCCGGCGGGCACCGCGATCCCGCGCGTCGCGATCGGCCCGCGGGTTGTGATCGCGCTGCCCAGCTCCGGCAGGCTCCGGGAGGAGAAGTCGCCGCGCCAGCCGCGGACGCGCTCGAGCGATCCGGCCGGGATCCCCAGCAGCGTGAACCCGCCGCCCTCGAGCCTCCCGGCGTCGCCGGAGAGGCGGAGCACCCGCAGCCCCGGGTAGCGAGCGGGCACGACCTCGGCGACGGGGCGCAGCTTCGAGAGATCCTCGGTGGCGACGTAGTCCGCCGGCACCGCGAACGCGGCCTGCTCCGCCTGGCCGCGCGCGAGGGTCGCGCGGTATGTCGCGGCGAAGAGCGCCATGCCGAGGCTGACGACGAGGAACGTCGCTGCGACGGTCGCGTGGCCCGGGTTGCGCGCGAGCGAGAGCGCGGCCAGCCGGAGGGGCACCGGCCCGCGGCGCCCTGCGCGCTCGAGCAGCCGCAGCAGGGGCGCGAGCAGCCGCGCGGCCGCGATCGCGCCGACGAAGGCGATCAGCGCCGGGAGCAGGAGCAGGAACGCGCCCGTCCCCGGCTCGCTCGCGAGCGCCTGCGCGTCGGCGCGCCCGCGCGCGAGCCCGACTCCGATCGCGACGAGGGCGCCGAGCGCCGCCACGTCGGCCGGCGAGACGGCGAGCCCGCCGAGCCGCGCGACGGGAGCGCGGAGCGCTGCGAACAGGAGCAGCGCAGCGAGGACGGCGGTCGCCCCCGCGACCGCGAGCCCG
>DAISLG010000045.1:8041-12656 GCA_036820565.1 Gaiellaceae bacterium
CGAGTGCCGGAGCACCTCGCCCGGGGGCGCGCCGGCGCGCCGCGCGATCGCGGCGGCGACACCGGCGCCTGCGAGCCAGCCCACGACCGTCGCCGTCGCCGCGACGGCGAACGACTCTCCTCCGGAGAACGCCACCAGCTGCCAGCGGCGCGCGCCGAACCAGGTCAGGCGGCGCCACGCCTCCTCCGAGTCGCGGCGCACGCTCGCGGCGGCGAGGATCGTGAAGGCGAGCAACAGCGTTGCCGCCTCGCCGCCGAGCAGCAGCAGCCGCCGCCCCGACGCGCGGCTCGACGCGGCCGCGCCGCGGAGCTGCTCGAGCGGCGCGCTCACGTCGAACCGGTCCGAGCGCGCCGTGATCGCCGAGCGGGCACGGTCGACGCGGCGGGCGAAGTCGTCCACGGCCCACGGATGGACGTTGCCGGGCTCGATCGGCAGCACCCAGGCGTAGCTGCGGAAGAAGGTCGAGAGCTCGGGCGTGACGGAGAGGCCGCGCACGCCCTCGGCGATCACGAGCGGCGGCAGCAACGGCGCGTGGTACGCGGCCGCGGCGGTGGCCGGGCGCCGGATGAACGAGCGGAACGGCGCGTCGCGCGTGAGGGTCGCGTGGCCGACCACGGAGAGCCGCAGGTCGGGGACGCTCGGGATCGGGCCCTTGCCCGCGATCTCGAGCACCTCGCACCGGCTCGGCGTGCACGGGCGCGGCAGCCGGCCGGAGCGGAGGGTCACCCAGCGGGCGAGCCCGTCGACGGCGCGGAGGTCGACGAGGTGCCCCCGGATCTGCGCCTCGCGGAAGAGCATCACGGAGACCGGGTCGCTCCCGTTCAGCCGGTGCAGCGCGGGTCGCACGGTCCGGTCGAGCGAGGCCCAGTCGCCTTCGCCGGTCCCCGTCGCCCCGAACCACGCGGCCTGCACCGTCCGGTCGCCGAGCGGAAGGTCTGCCGTCGCGAGCGCGAGGCTCCGGTCGCGCATGACGAGGCTGCCGGCGAGCACCGCCGCGAGCACGGCGGCTCCTGCGGCGACTCCGAGGCCGACGAGGAGCACGCGCTCGCGCCGGCTCGCGAGCCGGGCCGCGGCGAGCGAGAGCGGGTAGAGCAGCCGGCGCAACGCCTCCACGGGCGAAGCGTACGCCGCGCGGTCGTTATCGTCAGGCGATGGGGCTGAGCCGGCGCGGGGCACTCGGTGGGATCGCGCTCGGCCTGGCGGCGGGCTGGAACGTCTCGAACGTCGGAGCCGTCGCACGCGAGCTCGCCCGCGCCTATGACGTCGGGCTCGTCACGATCGGCCTCTTCACGACCTCCCTCTTCCTCGTCCACGCGGCGATGCAGATCCCGGCGGGCCGGTTGATCGACCGCTTCGGCGGCCGCCGGGTCGGTCTCGTCGGGCTGGCGGTGATCGCGGTCTCGAGCCTCGTGACGCTCGCCTGGCAGGACCCGTACTTCGCGATCGCCGTACGGGGCATGACCGGAATCGGCACCGGGCTCTGCTTCGTGGCGGGCAGCGACTACGTCCGCGCCGGCGGCGGGACGCCGTTCGCGCAGGGGCTCTTCGGCGGCTTCGGGGTCGGCGGGGGAGGGCTCGCGCTCGCGATCGTCCCGCAGGCCGAGCGGCTCGCCGGCTGGCGCGCGCCGTTCGTGACCGCGCTCGCGATCGCGCTGATCTCGTCCGTCGCGCTCGGCCTCGCTCCCGCCGATGCGGCGCGCGGCGAGCGGTCGCGGCGCGGTGGACTGCTCGCCGACCGCGGCCTCTACCGCTTCGCGATCGTGCACGCGGCCTCGTTCGGCCTCTCGGTCGTGCTCGGCAACTGGGTCGTGACCCTGCTCGAGCGGCACGGCGGCTACTCGTCCCAGAAGGCCGGCGCCGTCGGCGCGCTGACGCTCGCGCTCGCGATCGTCTCGCGCCCGGTCGGCGGCTGGGTCGTCGAGCGGCGACGCGCGCTCGTCGCCTCGTTCGCCGCGTGCTCCCTCGGCACGGTCGCGCTGACCGCCGCGCACCCGCTCGCGCTCGTGCTCGTCGCGGCGACGGCGATCGGCTTCGCCGCCGGGATTCCGTTCTCGTACGCGTTCACGGGCGCCGCGCGGGCACGCCCCGACGCGCCGGCGGCGGCCGTGGGCTTCGTGAACATGCTGGCGGCGGCGACGATCCTCGTCGGGACGCCGCTGCTCGGATTCGCCTTCTCGCGGCACGCCGACCGCATCGGCGTCCTCGTCGTCGCGGCGCTGTTCGCCGCGGCGCTCGCGGCCCTGCCCTCGAGGCGAGCTTGACGGCCGAAGCGTTTCGCGCGGAGATCGACCGCTTCGCCTCGCCGAGGTGTCGCTCGACGTTGACGCGCTCGCCGGCGCGCGGCGGCTAGCCAGCCGAGCCATGTCCGGGGTCTGACCCTGGCCGTGGCCGAAAGGGATAGGCGTCAGCGGGTCCCGGAGCGGCGCGCTTTAGCCGAGCCGCTCGCCGGTCACGCGGCGGACCTCGTCCAGCGAGGTGACGCCGACGAGCGCCTGGCGGATCCCGTCCTCGCGCAGCGAGCGCATCCCGAGCTCGGTCGCGGCGGCGAAGATCTCGTCGGTCGTCCCCTCCAGCAGGATGCGGCCCAGCCCGTGGATCGGCATCAGCTCGTAGAGCGCGACCCGGCCCTGGTAGCCCGTCCCCTCGCACTGGAGGCAGCCACCCGGCCCGTAGAGCGTCTTCGAGTCGCCCGCCGCGATCACGTCCGCCTCGAGCAGCTCCTCGCGGCTCGCCTCGTGCGGGACGCGGCAGTGGACGCACAGCCTGCGCGCGAGCCGCTGCGCGACGATGCAGTTGATCGACGTCGAGAGCAGGTTCGGGTCGACGCCCATGTTCTTCAGCCGCGCGATCGAGCTCGCCGCGTCGTTCGTGTGCAGCGTCGTCAGCACGAGGTGGCCCGTCATCGCCGCCTGGATCGCGATCTGGGCGGTCTCCTCGTCGCGGATCTCGCCGACGAGGATCACCTCGGGGTCGGAGCGGAGGATCGTGCGCAGACCGCGCGCGAACGTGAGGCCGATGCGCGCGTGCACCTCGACCTGGTTCACGCCGGGGAGCTGGTACTCGACGGGATCCTCGATCGTCGCGATCGAGCGCGTCTCCTCGTTCAGCAGGTCGAGCGCCGCGTAGAGCGTCGTCGTCTTGCCCGAGCCGGTCGGCCCGCACGTGATCACCGCACCGTGCGGCTGGCGGATCGAGCGGAGGAAGACGCTCTCTGCCTCGGGACCCATCCCGAGGTCGGGCAGCTCGAGCTTGTTCGAGCGGTGGAGCAGCCGCAAGACGACGTGCTCACCGTGCTTGGTCGGGATCACGGCGACGCGGACGTCGACGGGGTTGCCGCCGAAGAGGATCGAGAAGCTGCCGTCCTGCGGCATCCGCTTCTCGGCGATGTCGAGCCCGGCCATCACCTTGACGCGCGCCGTCACGGCGGCCTGCTGGCCCTTCGCGATCGGCTCCATCCAGCGGAGGACCCCGTCGAGCCGCTGGCGGACGGTCAGCTGCTTCAGCTGCGGGTCGAGGTGGATGTCGGAGGCGCCGTCGTTGACCGCGCGGCCGAGCATCCCGTTGACGAAGTCGATCGTGGGCGCATGGTCGCCCGCGTCGAAGAGCGGCTCCTCCTCGTAGGACGGCTGCTCCTCGGTGACCTCGATGAACTGGCGGTACGTGCGCGAGATCGTGTTGGCGAGCGCGGCGGTGTCGGCGACCGCGAGGTGCGTCGAGAGGCCCAGCGCGAGCCTGAGGTCGTCGGAGGTGCGGAGGTTCGTCGGGTCGCCGATCGCGACCTGCACGAGCTCGTCGGCGAGGAACCTGAGCGGGAGCGCCTGGTGCTCGCGCGCGAAGCCCTCGGTGATCAGCCCGGACGCGGCCGGGTCGACGTCGACGACCGCGAGGTCGACGAACTCGAGGCCGTACTGCTCCGCCAGGGCCTGGGCGACGGCGCGCGAGGAGACGAGGCCGGCGTCGACGAGCATCCGGCCGAGCGGCTTCCCGACCTCGGCCTGACGCGCGAGCGCCTGCTCGACCCGCTCCGCGGAGACGTGCCCGTCGCGGACGAGGATCTCGCCGATCCGCAGCGCAGGATTGGAGGAAGGCAGCCGGGCGGCTTCCATGCGCCTTCTATCGGCGCGACGGGGGCGCGGGTTGAGGTAGTCCTTCCCCGTGACGTTTCTCCTCGGCGGCCTGCTCGTCGCGCTCGCCGCGCTCCTCGCCGGCACCTCCGGCTTCGGCTTCGGGCTGCTCGCGACGCCGTTGCTCCTGCTGAGCGGCTTCTCGCTGCCGTTCGTCGTGACGATCAACCTGCTGATCTCGGTCGCGACCCGCCTCTCGGTCGCCTACCGGCTGCGGGCGTCGATCGACCGGGCCCGGGTCGCGCTCCTCGTCGGCGGCAGCCTGCCGGGGCTCTGGATCGGCGCCCACACGCTGACGTCGCTGAGCCAGCACACGGTCAAGGTCGCGGCCGGCGTCGCGGTGATGGCCGGCGCCGCCGGGCTCGCGCTGGCCGACCGCCGGCCGCCGGGAGCGAACTGGCACGCCGCACCATTCGTCGCGGGCTTCGCGGGCGGCGTGCTGGGCACGACGACGTCGCTGATCGGCGTCCCGCCCGCGCTCCTGCTCACGC
>DAISLG010000046.1:0-12605 GCA_036820565.1 Gaiellaceae bacterium
GCGACGTCGCGCAGCAGCCGCCGCATGATCTTGCCGCTGCGCGTCTTCGGCAGCTCCGGCGTGAAGACGATGTTCGCGGGCTTCGCGATCGCGCCGATCTTCTTCGCGACGTGGTTGCGCAGCTCCTCGAGCTTCTCGACCGAGCCTTCCGCCGTGCCTTTCAGCGTCACGAAGGCGACGATCGCCTGCCCGGTGGTCGCGTCCGCGCGCGCCGCGACCGCGGCCTCGGCGACCTCCTGGTGGTCGACGAGCGCCGACTCGACCTCGATCGTCGAGATCCGGTGGCCGGAGACGTTCATCACGTCGTCGACCCGGCCGAGCAGCCAGAAGTCGCCGTCCTCGTCGATCCGCGCGCCGTCGCCGGCGAAGTAGGTGTCCTCGTAGCGCGACCAGTACGTCTCGCGGTAGCGCTCGTCCTCCTTGTAGAGACCGCGCAGCATCGCGGGCCACGGCCGGCGCAGCACGAGGTAGCCGCCACCGCCCGGACCGACCTCCTCGCCCGCCTCGTTGTAGACCGCCGCGTCGACTCCCGGGAACGGCTTCGTCGCCGAGCCCGGCTTCGTCGTCGTGATCCCCGGGAGCGGCGTGATCATGATCATCCCCGTCTCGGTCTGCCACCACGTGTCGACGATCGGGCAGCGGCCGCCGCCGATGTGCTCGTGGTACCAGACCCACGCCTCCGGGTTGATCGGCTCGCCGACCGAGCCGAGCACGCGCAGCGACGAGAGATCGTGCCCGGCGGCGTGCTCCGGCCCCCACTTCATGTGCGAGCGGATCGCGGTCGGTGCCGTGTAGAGGATCGTGACGCCGTAGCGCTCGACGATCGACCACCAGCGATCCCGGTCGGGGAAGTCGGGCGTCCCCTCGTACATGACCCCGGTCGTCCCGTTGCAGAGCGGCCCGTAGACGATGTAGCTGTGCCCGGTGACCCAGCCGACGTCGGCGGCGCACCAGTAGACCGAGTCCGGCTTGACGTCGAAGATGTAGTGGTGGGTCGACGCGACCCCGACGAGGTAGCCGGCGGTCGTGTGAGCGATCCCCTTCGGCTTCGCCGTCGTGCCCGAGGTGTAGAGCAGGTAGAGCAGGTCCTCGGCGTCCATCGGCTCGCACGGGCACTCCGACTCGTCGGTCGCCAGCTCGTGCCACCAGTGGTCTCGCCCTGCCGTCATCGGGACGTCGCCCCCCGTGCGGCGGAGGACGACGACGCTCTCGACGCTCGGCGAGACCGCCACCGCCTCGTCGGCCGTCTGCTTCAACGGGACGGTGGTGCCGCGGCGCCAGGCCTCGTCCTGGGTGATCAGCACCTTGCACTCCATGTCCTCCAGCCGGCCCGAGAGCGAGTCGGCCGAGAAGCCGCCGAAGACGACGGTGTGCGGCGCGCCGAGCCGCGCGCACGCGAGCATGGCGATCGGCGCCTCGGGCACCATCCCCAGGTAGATCCCGACCGGCGTCCCCTTGCCGACGCCGAGCTCCTTCAGCCCGTTCGCGAGCTTGACGACCTCGCGCTGGAGGTCGGCGTAGGTGAGCGTGCGCCGGTCGTCCTCGGGCTCGCCCTCCCAGAAGTAGGCGACCTTGTCGCCGTTGCCGGCCTCGACGTGGCGGTCGACGCAGTTGTAGGCGATGTTGAGCTTGCCGCCGAGGTACCACTTCGCGTAGGGCGGCTCCCACTCGTAGAGCTTCGTGAACGGCTCGAGCCAGCTGACCCGCTCCCGGCCCTCGCGCTCCCAGAACGCCTCGAACCCCTCGTCGTAGATCGACGGCTGCGCATTCGCCTGGGCGGCGAACTCCGGGTCCGGCGGGTAGCGCCGCTCCTCGAGCTGGAGCGTCTCGATCGAGCTCAAGGTGCGAGGTCGTACGGGAAGTCGGTCAGGTTCTCGGCGCCGTCCTCGGTCACGAGCAGGAGATCCTCGAGCCGGCAGCCGCCGTAGCCCTGGCGATACAGGCCCGGCTCGACCGTGACGACGTCGCCGGCGACGAGTTCCTTCCTCGAGATCAGCCCCATCCCCGGCTCCTCGTGCACCTCGAGCCCGACGCCGTGGCCGAGGCCGTGGAAGAACCCGTCCTCGATCGGCTTGCCCGGTTCCTTCGTCCGCTGGGTCGGATATCCCGCCGCTTCGAAGATCTCGCAGGTGCCGTCGAAGATCGTGCTGCCCACGACGCCGGCCCTGATCTCGGAGACCGCGCGGTCGAGCGCCTCCTTGCAGAGGCGGTGCCACTCCCTCACCTCGTCGCTCGGCTCGCCGACGACGAAGGTGCGGGTCATGTCGGCGTAGCAGGCCGTCTCGTTGTCGCGGGGCCAGAGGTCGATCACGATCGGCTCGTCCGGCAGGATCGTCCCGCTGCCCATCTCGTGCCCGATCGCCGCCTGCGCCCCGTGCGAGACGATGAACTCCTCCGCCGTCGAGCCGTTCGCGACGAAGGCGGTGGCGATCGCGGACTTGATCCGCTCCGAGGTGAGCGGCTGCCCGCCGGTGACGAGGCCTGCGCCGTTCCGCTCGGCGCGGCGCAGCAGGTCGCGCGCGGCGGACATCCCCGCCTCGGCCGCCTTCTGGGCGCGCCGGATCCCCTCGACCTCGGCAGCCGTCTTGACGCGCCGGCGGCCGGCGAAGAAGTCGCGGTCGGGCGACAGCTCGATCCCGTTCGCGCGCAGCAGGTCCGCGACGGCGAGGGGGAACGAGACCGGCACGACGGCGATCTCGATCCCGATCCCGCGCACGGCCCGGAGGATCAGCTCGTCCCGAATCTCGTTGTAGTCCATGCCGGTCGCGATCAGCTCGTCCATCCCGAACTCCTCGGCCGGGTGGAGCTCGAAGCCGCCGACCTCGCGCAGACGGGGGATCTCCATCGAGCCGATCATGATGTGCTTGGCCCCGTCCTTCTCGAGGTAGAGGAACGGGTCGGGCACGCCGAGCGCGACCTCGTGGCGCAACTCGGGCGAGCGCATCGTGTCTGCATAGATCAGGACGTCGGTCATGGCCGGGATGCTAACCGCTCGGCCGCCGAAAGATGCTCCGTGCCACGCCTGCGCACGCCCGGGCGGCGGCTCCGACACGGCGCCGGACGGCCGCCTCATCCTCGCCCAGGCCCACCGGCCTGGCCTTCGGCTGATCCGACCGCCCGGCTTGGTCGGAACCGTCCCCAGACGCACACCCGCGTGACACCGAGCATCTAGAGTCCAGCGGATGGAAGGAACGCTCGCCCGCGCGAACGAGCTCGTGGAGAGCTACGACCGCGAGGTGCGCGCGGCGATGCCCGACGGCGCCGAGATCTTCGACGCGCACCTGCACCTCGGGACCGACATCGACGGGATGGTCGGCGACTACGACCAGCTCGAGCAGCTCCAGGCGCGCTACGGGATCTCCGGCGCGTTCATGTTCTGCCTCGACGAGCCCGACCGGCATCCCGGCTTCCGCGCGGCGAACGACCGCACGCTCGCCCACGCCGAGCGCTCCGAGGGCCGCCTGATCCCGTTCGTGCGCCTCGACCTGAACGAGGAGCCGGTCGCCGAGGCCGAGCGCTGCATCGACCGCGGCGCGCGCGGGATCAAGCTCCACCCGCGGGCGCAGAGGTTCACCTCGTCGGACGAGCGGCTCGCGCCGGTCTTCGCGACGGCGGCCGAGCGGAAGGTGCCGATCCTGATCCACGGCGGCCGCGGCCTGCCGCCGGTCGCGGACGGCCTCGCACGGCTCGTCGAGACGTACCCGGACGCGCAGCTGATCATCGCCCACTGCGGTATCGCCGACCTCGCCGCGCTCGCGAACCGGTTCTCCGGGAAGGCCGGCGTCTTCTTCGACACCTCGGTCTGGAGCCCGATCGACCTGCTCGACTTCTACCGCCAGATCCCGCCGGAACAGGTGCTCTACGCGTCCGACTACCCGTACGGCCAGCAGCCCGCGTCGCTCCTGATCGCGACGAAGACGGCGCGCCTCTCGGGCTACGGCGACGACGACCTGCGGGCGGTGCTCGCGGGCAACGCGCGGCGGATCGTGAACGGGGAGCCGCCGCTCGAGCCGACCGCGCCCATAGGCTCGTCGACGTTCTCGCAGACGATGCAGCTCGCGCGCGTCCACCAGTACCTCTCGATGGCGACCCCGCTCCTCTGGACGAGGCAGCGCGACACGATCGGCATCCTCGGCCTCGCGCTCGGCGCCTGCGACGAGCGGAACGGCCACGTCGAGCAGCTCAACCGGATCCGCGAGCTGATCACGACCGCACGCGACCTCTGGACCGAGTTGCCCGACGAGGACCCCGATCGGATGAACACGGCGCGCGCGACCTTCAGGCTCCTGCACCTCGCCGACATCGAGGCGGTGACCGCCGATGCTTGAGGTGAACGGGCAGAGCTACGAGCTCGACGGCGCCGTCGGCCGCTCGCTCGCGGAGACGCTGCGCGAGGACATCGGTCTCACCGGCACGAAGATCTCGTGCAACGAGGGGCACTGCGGCGCCTGCACCGTGCTCGTCGACGGCGTCCCGACCCTCTCCTGCATCACGCTCGCGCACACCGTCGAGGGCCGCGAGGTGACGACGATCGAGGGACTGCGCGACCATCCGCTCGTCGACTCGTTCGTCCGCGCCGACGCGCTCCAGTGCGGCTTCTGCACGCCCGGCCAGATCGTCTCCGCCTCCGCGCTCGTCGCGGCGACCCCGGAGCCGACGACCGACGAGATTCGGCACGCCATGAGCGGGAACATCTGCCGCTGCGGCGCGTACCCCAAGATCGAGGAGGCGATTCGAACGTGGCGAGGCTGATCCGCACCGAGAAGGAGGTCGAGGGCCGCTACGAGGAGGTCTGGCTCGTCGTCGAGGAGGATGCGCTCGACCAGTGGCCGAGCGGCGCGCTCGACACGGTCGGCCGCCCGGCCCCGCGCGCCGACGGCCCCGAGCGGGCACGCGGGGAGGCGATCTACACGGCTGACATCCAGCTTCCGGGGATGCTGCACGCGGCGATCCTCCGCTCCCCGCACGCGTACGCCCGCGTGAAGAGCATCGACCTCACGCGGGCGCTCGAGGCGCCCGGCGTCCGCGCGGCGCTCCGGCCCGGCGAGATCGAGCAGCTCGTCGAGGAGGCGGGCTTCTTCGGCGCTCCCGTCGCGGCGGTCGCGGCCGACACCTTCGGGCAGGCGCGCGCGGCGCTGAAGCTCATCGACGTCGAGTGGGAGGTGCTGGAGCCGCTGCTCGATCCCGACGAGGCGGTCAGGCGCGGACAGCTGACGACCGAGCCGAGGGAGTACGAGCGCGGCGACCTCGCCGCCGGTCTCGCCGCGGCGGATGTCGTCGTCGAGGCCGAGTACCGCACGCAGACAGTGCTCCACAACTCGATGGAGACCCATCAGGCCGTCTGCCGGTGGGAGGGCGACACGCTCGAGGTCTACATCTCGACGCAGTACATCTGGGGGATCCGCGACGCGGTCGCGACGCAGCTCGAGATCCCCGCGGACAAGGTGCGCGTGATCTGCAAGTTCATGGGTGGCGGCTTCGGCTCGAAGAACGGCCCCGGCGAGTACACGTTCGTCGCCGCGGAGCTCGCGAAGCGCACGGGCCGCCCCGTCCGCTGCGCGCTGACCCGCCGCGAGGAGAACCAGGCCGCGGGGAACCGCAACGCGACGATCCAGCGTCTCGTCGCCGGCGCGCGTTCCGACGGGACGCTGACGGCGCTTGGCGGCGACTTCGTCAACTCGGTCGGCTGGTCGGGCTGGCTCGCCTCGACCGAGGGGCCGATGCAGATGCTCTACGAGTGCGGGAACGTGAAGACGACCGCGTACGGCGCGAAGCTGAACTCGGCGCCGATGCTCGCCTTCCGCGCGCCCGGCTTCGTCGAGGGCACCTTCGGGCTCGAGTGCCTGCTCGACGAGGTCGCGGCGAAGCTCGATCTCGACCCGCTCGAGGTTCGTCGCCGGAACTACGCACACTCGACCGACGAGCGGCCCTACTCCTCGAAGAACCTGATGGAGTGCTACCGCCGCGCCGAGCCGCACTGGGAGCGCCGGCACGAGGTGCGCGCCCGCTCCGACGAGACGTGGAAGCACGGCGTCGGGATGGCGAGCCAGATCTGGTACGGCGGCGGCGGCCCGCCCTCGTACGCGTGGGTCCGACTCGGCTCCGACGGCCGCGCAGCGGTGATCACGGCGATGCAGGACATCGGCACCGGCTCGAAGACGGCGATGCAGCAGATCGCCGCGGAGGAGCTCGGCCTGCCGCTCGACCGCGTCTCGATCGCGATCGGCGACTCGGCCCGCGGCCCCTACGCCGCGATCTCCGCCGGCTCGTCGACGATCCCGTCGATGGGCCCGGCGGTTCGCGCCGCGGCGGCCGACGCCGCGCGCCAGGTGATCGAGATCGCGGCCCAGCGCTACCACCTCGAGGAGCGCGTGCTCTCGCTCTCGGGCGGCCGGGTCCGGTCGGCCGACGGCAACCTCGACGCGCCGCTGGAGGAGGTCGTGGGCCTGCTCGAGGACGCGCAGATCCTCGGCAAGGGCGCGCGCGGGCCGAACCCGGCCGGGATGCAGGTGCTGACCTTCGGCGTCCAGGTGGCGGAGGTCGCCGTCGACGTCGAGACCGGCGAGGTGCGCGTGAACCGGATCGCCGCGATCCACGACGTCGGCCGCGTGATCAACCCGCTCGGCGCCTCGAGCCAGGTCGAGGGCGGGATCATCCAGGGCATCGGCCACACGCTCTCGGAGGAGCGCCTGACCGACCCGGCGACGGGGATCGTGCTGACGCAGACGCTCGACGCCTACAAGGTGCCGACGATCGCCGACGTCCCCGAGATCGTCTCCGAGCTGCTCGACCTGCCGGACGAGCACCTGACGAACCTCGGCTCGAAGGGCCTCGGCGAGCCGCCGATCATCCCGACCGCCGCCGCGATCGCCAACGCCATCCGCGACGCGACGGGGGCCGAGATCCGCTCGCTGCCGATCTCGCGCGCGGAGATGCTGAGGGCGCTGCGCGAGGCGAAGGAGCGTCGTGGAGCTCCTGCGGCCGTCTAGCCTCGCCGAGCTCCCCGATCCGAGTAACAGTCTGTTACTTGGAGGGGGGACGGATCTCGTGTCGCTGCTGCGGGACGGGATCGTCCGGGCCGACACGCTCGTCGACGTGCGCGACATCGTCCCGCGAGGGATCGACGGCGCCACGATCGGGGCGGGCACGACGCTCGCGGAGCTCGAGGTCGACCCGCAGGTCCCACAGGCGCTGAGGGAGGCCTGCGCCCAGGCCGCCTCGCCGCAGCTTCGGAACATGGGCACGATCGGCGGCAACTTGCTCCAGGCGACGCGGTGCTGGTACTGGCGGCTCAAGTTCCCGTGCCGGCTGCACGGCGGCGACCGGTGTCACGCGCGCGAGGGCGAGCACCGCGAGCACGCGATCTTCGCGAACGACTTCTGCGCGTCGGCGCACCCGTCGGACGTCGCCGCGGCCCTGCTCGCGCTCGGGGCGACGCTGCGCACGAACCGCCGCGAGCTGCCCGTCGCGGAGCTGTACCGGCTGCCGACCGAGGACGACCGCGAGCTCACGACGCTGGCTCCGGGCGAGGTGATCCTCGAGCTCGACGTGCCCCCGGCGGAGGCGAGCGTGTACCTGAAGGCGATGGATCGCCGCAAGTGGGCGTTCCCGCTCGTCGGGGTCGCCGCCGCGCGAACGAGTGCAGGAACACGCGTCGCCCTCGCCGGGGTCGCGCCGATCCCCTGGCTGCTCGAATCGCTCGAGAGCGCGACGCCGCTTCCCGGGACGGCCTACAAGGTCGAGATCGCCACGGCGCTCGTCAAGCGCGCCCACTCGGCACTCGGCATGTAGCGATGTGCGCGATCCGGCGCTAGCATCAGACGCCTGATGAGCCGCCTGACCAACCGCCGCCTCGCGCTGCTCTTCCTGGTCGCCGTCGCGTCCGCGGCCGTGGCGGCGTTCGCCGGGAACACCGCCGCGACCGCGGGTAAGCCGTTCGTCCCCCCGTTCGTCCCGCAGGCCCACGCCCCGGCGGCGCATCGAACCCGCTGCCCGCTGCCCCGTTCCCTCCGCCCCGCCTTCGACGCGGCCGCCCGGGACACGGGGCTGCCGCTGGCGATGCTCGTCGCGGTCGCGCGGGTCGAGTCGAACCTGCGCGCAAACGCGCGCTCGGAGGCCGGCGCCCGCGGGCTGCTCCAGCTGATGCCCGCCACCGGCTCCGCGCTCGAGCTCAACATCGACGATCCCGAGGCGAACGTCCTCGCGGGGGCCCGCTACCTCCAGCAGCTGCTCGACCGCTTCCGCTCGACCGACCTCGCGCTCGCGGCCTACAACGCCGGACCGACCGCGGTCGCCACGGCCGCCGGGATTCCCTGGCCGGGCGTCTCCGCCTACGTCGTCAACGTGACCACGCTGTGGCGCTCGATCGCCGGCTGCGCCTGAGAGCCTGAGCGCCTGAGCGCGCTCCACCCCTTCCTCCACGGCGCGGGAGTCTTCTTCCACCACCTCGCGGCGGTCCAGTTCGGCGCGCTCGGGATCGCGCTCGCGCTCCAGCTCGTCAAGGTCGCGCTGCGCACGCGGGCCTGGCGCAACATCGTCGCCGCGGCGTACCCGGACGTCCCTGTCCGCTGGCGCGGGATCTTCGGCGGCTACGTCGCAGGCGTGGGCGTCAACGCGATCGTGCCGGCGCGCGGCGGCGACGCGGTCAAGCTCGCCCTCGTCAAGCGCCGGGTCCCGGGCAGCACCTATCCGACCCTCGGCGCGACGCTCGTCGTCGAGACGCTGTTCGACGTCGTCGTCGCGAGCGCGCTGTTTCTGTGGGCGCTCCAGCAGCACGTCCTCCCGGGGCTCGACGTGCTCCCACAGCTCCCGAGCATCGACTGGTCGACGCCTGCCCGCCACCCCGCCGTGACCGCGATCGTGGCCGTCGTGCTCGCCGGCCTGGCAGTCGTCGCCGCGTTCAGTGCGATCGACTTCAAGCACCGCTTCGGCGAGGGACTCGCGATCCTGCGGGAGCCGCGCCGCTACCTCCGCGAGGTCGTCGGCTGGCAGGCCGCAAGCTGGGTGTTCCGGATCGCCTCGATCTACTGGTTCCTGCGCGCGTTCGGACTCGAGGCGACGATCCACAACAGTCTGCTCGTCCAGGTCGTCCAGAGTCTCTCGACGCTCTTCCCGGTGACGCCGGGCGGGGCGGGCACCGAGCAGGGGCTGCTCGTCTACGTCTTCCGCGGGCACCTGCCCGCGACGCCGCTGCTGAGCTACAGCGTCGGGATGCGGATCGCCCTGACCGTGGTCAACGTCGCCGTCGGCTTCGGCGCGATCGCGGTGATGACGAAGACGCTCCGGTGGCGCCGGGCGGTAGATTCCACGGCATCCGCGGACGAGCCCTCATCCTGACCGCGCTCGCGCTCGCGCTGGCGGGTTGCGGCGGAGGCAAGCGCGAGCAGGCCGCGTCGACCCGGCAGTCGCCGGCGACGACGTGCAAGGCGGTGCCCGCGCCCGCACCGAAGGCCGACGGCACTCTGGCCGCGCCGCACGTCAAGCTCGACCCCGGCAAGACGTACGAGGCCGTCGTCGAGACGAACTGCGGCAGCTTCACGATCGCGCTCGACCAGAAGCGCGCTCCCGCGACGGCGGCGTCCTTCGTCGCGCTCGCGCGGAAGCGGTTCTTCGACGGGACGATCTTCCACCGGATCGTGCCCGGGTTCGTGATCCAGGGCGGCGACCCCACCGCGAGCGGCACCGGCGGGCCGGGCTACAAGACCGTCGACCAGCCGGGGCCGTCGACGCGGTACACGAAGGGCGTCGTCGCGATGGCGAAGACCGCGGCCGAGGCGCCGGGAACGGCGGGCAGCCAGTTCTTCGTCGTGACCGCCGCCGACGCGGGCCTGCCCCCGGAGTACGCCGTGCTCGGCACGGTGACCGGCGGGCTCGGCACGGTCGAGAGGATCGGGAAGCTCGGCGACGCCCAGGAGCACCCGACCGAGACGGTCGAGATCGAGCATGTCCGGATCGACGTCAGCTGACGTAGCGGCGGTCGTCCTCGCCGCGGGCGCCTCGTCGCGCTTCGGCTCGCCGAAGCAGGCGCTCCTGCTCGAGCCCGTGCTGGAGCGGGTGCGGCGGAGCTCGGTCGGCGAGATCGTCGTCGTGCTCGGCGCGCACGAGGTCGAGACGACCGCGCGCGTCGTCCGCTGCCCGGAGTGGGAGCGCGGGCCCGGAGCGTCGCTTCGCTGCGGGCTCGCCGCGCTCGACGCGGCGGCCGCGATCGTCGTCCTCGCGGACGGCCCGGAGCTCGCGCCGGAGGCCGTCGACCGCGTGATCGCGGCGTGGCGCGCCGGCGGCGGCCCGATCTTCGCGGCGAGCTACGGCGGCGAGCGCGGCCACCCCGTGTGCCTGGCACGGCGGGTCTGGCACCTGGTGCCGGACCCCGGGGCGCGGTCGCTCCCGGCCGAGCTCGTCCCGTGCGACGACCTCGGCTCTCCAGGCGACGTCGATTCTGCCGATGACCTCGGTGGAAGGTTCGCCCCGCCGCCCACCGAACTGTGAAGGTCCAATGGAGCTCGTCAGACCGCTCGACACGTTCCCGGAGCCGTCGCCCCTCGCGACGGCGCGGATCAAGCGCCGGCTCTCGGTCGAGCAGGCCGCGCGCCGGTCCGGCCTCGCCGTGGACGAGGTCGAGTGGATCGAGGAGGGGCGCCTCTACCGCTTCCCGTCACAGGCCGCCGCGGTGGCCGCCGCGGTGGTCTACGCGACCGCCCTCGGGATCGGACGGCACGAGGCACGCAAGCTCGCCGGCCTGCCGACGCTGCCCGGCGGGACGATCAACCCGCTCGGCCGGCTGATCGGCGCCGCCGCGATCGCCGCGCTGCTCTCGGCGCTCGCCGTGATGGTGATCGCCCCCAATCGCGGCCCCGCGACCCGGACGGTCGTCGCCGCGAGCGACCCGACCCTGGCGCCGCCGTGGAAGATCTCCGTCACCGTCCTGAACGGGGCCGGCGACATCACGTGGACACGCCAGGTCGCGAGCCGCGTCGGCGCGATGGCCTACCGGATCGAGCGCGTCGGCCGCGCCGACCGCTTCGACTACCCGCGCACGGCCGTCTACTACGAGCCGGGCGCCGAGAAGATCGCGGTGCGGCTCGCGCGGCAACTCGGCGTCTCGACGAGGTCGCTTCCCGCCGGCTCCCACGGGCTCCAGCTCGTCGTGATCGTCGGCCAGCACCGGGGCCCGGGCTAAGAAGCTCCAACGCACCGACGGCACAGCGCTTCAGTGCGTTGGAGGTTCTAGTTCAGCGGCGTGCGGAGCGCTGCGAGCTTCTGCCTGAGCTCGGGCGCCATCTGCTCCGCCCCGGCCTGGCGCACGAACCGGCGCAGGCTCTCCTCGAAGCGGTAGCGCCGGGCGCAGTAGCTGCACCCCGCGAGGTGCTTCTCGGCCTCGATCCGCTCCGGCTCGGTCAGGACGCGGTCGAGGTAGGGCTGGAGCATCTCCTCGCACTTGGCACATGGATCGAAGACGAATCCCATCAGCTGTCTCCCACGGATGCGTCGGCGAGCTGCGTCTTCAGGATACGCCGACCGCGGTGCAGCCGCGACATCACGGTGCCGATCGGCACGTCGAGGATCTGGGCGGCGTCGGCGTAGCTGAACTCGCCGATGTCGACGAGGACGACGACGTCGCGAAAGTCGTGTGGCACCTCGGAGAGAGCCTCGACGACGTTGTCCTGCGAGAGCCGCTCGATCACGCGGTCCTCGGCGGGGTTACCGTCGCCGGAGGACTCGGCGAGCTTGTCGTAGAGGTAGTAGTCGCTCTCCTCGAGCGGCTGCATGTCGGGGGAACGCTGCGAGCGCCGGCCGCGGTCGATGTTCAGGTTCGTCAGGATCCGCAGCAGCCAGGCCCGCAGGTTCGTGCCCTGCTGGTACTGCCGCCAGCTCCGGAACGCTCGGGCGTACGCCTCCTGCATCAGGTCCTCGGCCTCCTCGCGCGAGCCGACGAGCCGCCGTGCGACGCGGTACACCTGGTCTGAAAGCTCAAGCGCCTCCTCCTCGAACCGCACGCGGTCGCGCGCGCCTTCCGCCAGCCTCCTCGCTTCGGTGCCCTCACTCATCCGCGGGCCACCCTAGCGAACCGACTCGAATGCAGACTCCAACGCGGCCGGGTGCAGGGGTATTCCCGTTAGATCCGGCCGCGAGCGGGTAGGGGACCGATAACGACCGAGGAGGACGTATGCAGGGTTACAGCGTCGTCACGAGCGACGACCACAAGGTTGGCCACGTCGTCGGCGAGCACGGCGACCATCTGATCGTCGAACAGGGAACCATCTTCAAGTCGAGGCACGCGCTGCCGAAGGCGTTCGCCCACGCGAACGACGCGGAGGAGTGCGTCCGGATCACGGTGACGAAGGACATCCTCGCGGACTCCCCGAAGGTCACCGACGATTCGTTCGACGAGCACGCGGTCGCGCTCCACTACGGCCTCGCCGATACGTCGGCCGACGCTGATCCCGACGAGAGCGCGGAGCACCAGGGCATCCGCGCGGGCATCGACCCTCCGGAGGCGAAGCGCGCGGCCAGGCGCGAAGGCGAGGATCCCGCCGCCGACCCGCCCGCCGTCCACGACCGCTCGCGCAACGCGAACGACCCCGGCGGCGTCACGGCGAACCGCTAGA